>JBLWQS010000021.1:0-11662 GCA_048452705.1 Acidimicrobiia bacterium | reverse complement strand
GGTGATGCGCTCGTGACACGGAGGGTGAAGGCGGCAGGGATCTTTTGGGTGGCGTGGCGTCCGCGTGGTCGGAATCGGCAGCATCGACGCAAGCTCGGACTGTGGGCACCGAAGGATGCGATTGACACCGCCGCAGCTGAGGCAGCATCGACCGAGGAGACGCGGGCGAAGCGGCGAGGACAGGGTGCAAAGGCCCGGGAGAAGCAGGAAGCCACCTATCGGGTCGAGTTCGCTGACGCGATCCGCCGGTTCCTTGCCTTTACACCCGAACATGCCGGCCTAGCCGATGAGATCGCCACTGAGGCCGCCACCAGGGCTGCCGAAGTCGGGAGCGGACGAGTCGGTCGCACTCGGACGCTCTCTCTGGATGAACGCGCCGGGTTGGCATCTCGGGCGTTGATCCGTCACCGGTACACCACCTACGACGACAATCTGTTCGACGCGTCGTTGGAGGATTCGTGGGGTGAGGAGTTCTGGTATCGGGAGATCAAGGCCGAGGCGCAGTGGGCGGTCGACGAGTTCTTGGAGCAGCACCGGCAGGAGTCCCCCGTCGATACGCCTGAGGGCATCTGAGGCGCAGGCGCATCGTGTCTTGACGGCGTTTCTACCGCACACGGCTGCAACGGTGCTCAGCTTGCCGCGATCCCGGTACTGGTTGGATTGCGAATCGGCTCAGGGGTGCACGCGTTCGAGTTCGCGGTGCCTTGCGGTAGCGTGAACCAGGCCGGACTCCGATGGCAAACCCGGGAGCCACAGTTGCACCAAGATCCTCCTACAGAGATCCGACTCGTCAACTGTGCAGGTGAATCCAGGCCAGTCAGCTCCCTCTCCATCTGCCCGGCCGATCGGTGACGCAACGCGGATCGAGCACGACCTGGTTGACAACTCTTGACCAATCCAACTTGAGAGGCGGGCGTTTCAGCCTGTGGCGACGTCCGGATCGTCGGGGACGAACAGCAAGCGGATCTCGCGCTCCCACTTGAACTGGCTCCGTTTGAGCATGTACGGCGCGGGGTCCATATTGGTGGCATCTCCCTTGCGGTGGATGAGGTCGGCACCACGTTGATGAACGGTTCCGCTGTCGAGATACTCGACTCTCGCGATGTAGAGGTTGCCATGGCGCATACTCGTCGCCGCTCGCCTTGATTGCGGAAGCTCTGGGCCGCCCTTGGGCCGCACCTGGGCCGCAACAGGAGTGAAAACGTGAGAAATGATGTGAAACGATGAGAGGCGAAAACGCAAGCCCTGTAAGGCTTTAAGCCGTTTTGTCTTGATGCGCAAGACCCCCCAAATCGGTTTAGGAAACCGGTGCTCTATCCCCTGAGCTACGAGGGCTGGAACGGGAATGGTAGGAGATGTCCGCCGTCAGCGAGCGACGGCAGCGAAGCCCACCGAGGTTTCAGTGGTGATCGCCGCCGGGAGCGTGAGCGAGGCCGGGATCATGGGTGAGCGTCCCGGCTGCGAACTGTTGGAGGGCCTCGTCCATCGAACGGGTATCCGTGAGCATCACTTCGACGCCGGCTGCCTGCAGCCGTTCTTGCACCGGAAGCCCCATGCCTCCGGCGATCACGACGTCACAGTCGCGGACCGTATCCACCAGGTCGTGATGGCGACGGCGATGTCCCGGGTCCGGGTGATCTCCCTGGTTACACGAGCCGACCTCCCGTATCTCGCGCTTGACCTCGACGCCGTCTTCGAAGTCGACGACGACGAATGCCTTGGTGCGGCCGAAGTGTCCGGTGATGGTCTTCCGATTCAGAGTGGGAAGTGCGATTCTCATGACATGCAGGTTACGGGCGTCTCGCGCTCATGGTGCCGTAGTTTCAACAGCATCTCGTCGGCCGATGGCGTAGATTCGAGACAGGAACGCGTCTGATGAGGAGGAACTGCCATGTCGTTCGAGACCATTCCGCAGATGATCCTGAGAGCGGGGAGCGATCGTGGCGAGGCTGACGCCTACGCCCAGCGCGGTGAGGACGGATGGGTGGCCACGAGTTGGCGGGCCTACGCCGAGGAGATCACGGCGGCCGCTCGTGGACTCATTGCTCTCGGAGTAGAGCGAGGATCGCCGGTCGCGATTCTCGGTGCCAACAGCCCGGACTGGGTGATCTTCGACGTTGCAGCGATGGCCATCGGGGGCATGCCGGCCGGGATCTACCCCACAAGCACGCCCGATGAGTGTGCCTATGTGCTCGAGCACTCGAGGTCGCCGGTCGTCCTCGTTCAGAATGAGGAGCAACTCGCGAAGATCCTCGAGATCCGGGGAGACATCCCAACGCTCAAGAACATCGTGCTCATGAGGGGTGCGTCAACCGATGTCGATGGTGTGCTCACCTGGGATGAGTTCATCGAGCAAGGAATCGGTGTGCAAGGCAACGGGGTCGAAAACCGCCTTGCAGCACTCGGACCCCGCGATGGCGCCACCCTCATCTACACGTCCGGTACGACCGGCCGACCAAAGGCCGTGCTACTCCCACACGAAGCGCTCGTCTCGACGGCAGAAGCGATCAAATCGTTCATCGACGTCGGCATGTCCGACTCTGCGCTCTCCTACCTTCCTCTCTCTCACATCGCCGAGCAGATCGTCTCGATCCATACACCCGCGGTGATGGGTCATACGATCTACTACGAGCCAGACATCTACCGACTCGCCGAGAGTCTCAAAGAGGTCCGTCCGACTGCGTTCTTCGCCGTGCCACGGGTGTGGGAAAAGTTCTACGCCGCCGTGACCGAGAAACTTGGGGAAGCGAGTGGCGTGAAGGCGGCGATCGCAAATCGTGCGCTCACCGTCGGGCGTGAGCACACTGCAGCACTTGACCGAGGTGAGCAACCCGGGGGGCTGCTCGGAGCTCAATTCGGTCTCTTCGACAAGCTCGTGTACTCGAAGGCTAAAGAGGCGATGGGACTGGACCGGTGCCGATTCATGTTCTCGTCGGCCGCACCGCTCTCGCCCAGGATTGCCGAGTACTTCTCGGGCCTCGGCATGCAGATTCTCCAACTGTACGGGCAGTCCGAGTGCACCGGGATCTGTGCGTTCAACGAACCGGATGGCAACCGCATCGGGTCGGTCGGTCCTGCGTTGCCCTGTGCCGAGTTGACCATCGCCGATGACGGAGAGGTCCTCACTCGTGGATCGAACGTGTTCCTCGGATACCTCCACAACGAAGAGGCGACGGTCGAGGCGCTCGGAGACGACGGGTGGCTCAAGACGGGTGACGTCGGCCACATCGATGACGACGGCTTCCTGTTCATCACGGACCGGAAGAAGGACATCATCATCACGGCGGGCGGAGAGAACGTCACGCCGTCCCTCATCGAAACGGCGCTACAGACCAATCCGCTGGTCGCAACCGTCGTCGTTATCGGTGACCAGCGTCCGTATCTCACGGCTCTTGTCTCCGTTGATCCGGAGGCTGCCGCGGGGATGAGCGACGACGAGATCCGGGCAGTCGTTCAGGATGCAGTTGATGATGTCAACGCTGAGAGCGCCCGGGTTCGGCAGTTGAAGAAGTTCGTCGTTCTCGATGATCCTCTCTCGATTGAGGGTGGGGAACTTACGCCGACGCTCAAGGTGAAGCGGAAGGTCGTGCGCGAGCACTTCGCCGATGAGATCGAGGAGATGTACACCTAGCTTCCGACGGGGACCGGGGCAGGCATTCGCTCGACGATGAAGTCGACGAGATCGACGAACGGGTCGAAACCGATCACGCCCGGTGCGTCTGCGACGAAGTTGGACAGCGCGTTCACGTCGTAGAAGTAGGCGTGTCCGTCCCGTGAGTTGATGAGGTATTCGACGCCGCCCAGATCAGCACCCGTTGCGTCGAGGATGCGGCGGGCATCGTCGATGATGTCCTGGGGAGGAGTGAACGCTTCGACGGCAACGCCTCTGTCCGACACCGCTTCACCGATCCCGGGGATGTCGCAGTAGTCGGCCGGGCAGAGATTGAACGATCCGGGAACGAGCAGCAGTCGGATCGCATAGAGAAACCGTCCGTTGAGGAACTCGACACGAACGATCGCATCTCCTTCGGCCGGGAGGTGTTCTTGCACGATCGCTGTGTGGTCCGGCCCGAACTCGATCTGATCCGACTCCACGGCTGCGCCGAGAGCGGCCGGATCATCGAACGAGACGATGCCACCACCGCTGCCTCCGATGTTCGGTTTGGCGAGAACCGGGTAGATGAGGCCCTCGGCAGCCGCAGCGGCGTCGAGTGCGTTCGTGATCACCTGGCCCCTGGGATGGCGGACACCGAGGCGGGACATCAACGACAACTGCCTGGCCTTGGAGACCTCGAATCCGAACGACTCGAAGCCATTGATGACGGGTACGCCGAGGTCGTCGAGGTGTTTGAGATACCCCGGAGTGGCGAACAGGGCGGTCTCGCCGTTTCGAAGCCACGATGACGGACTCATACGGTTGACGACGAGCGAGTACGGGGCCGTCGTTGCCGCCGGATCGTAGGAGAGTCGGTTCGCGTCGATGCGTTCGTACGACAGGCCGCGGCGATCCATCTCCTCGAACATCGGCTCGAACCACTGGGGATGTTCGTAGAGGACGCCTATGGGTTTGTCGACGTCTGTGATTTGCGTCATGGGGTCCTTCGGGGATTGCAGGTCCGTGGAGAGTCCAACCAGTCCCGTTGATCGTCATTCCTCGATGGCTGTCGGTAGCCGACGTCCGCCTACCATCCGAGCATGATCACCACCGCACCATTCGGATCATGGGACTCGCCGATCGCCCCCGCCGACACTGTTGCCGGCGTCGTCCGATTCTCGGACATCCAATACGACGACGGAACGCTCTACTGGCTCGAGTCACGACCATCGGAGGGCGGCAGATCGGTACTCGTTCGGCGTCTTGTCGACGGGACGATCGACGAGGTATTGGCTGAGACGGCGAATGTCCGCACGATGGTCCACGAATACGGGGGAGGGGCTTACCTCGCCTCGGATGGAGCAGTCGTGTACTCCGAATTTACGGATCAGCGTCTCTACGGGGTACAGGGAGACGCGGCGATTCCGATCACGCCGGAGCCGCCCCGTCCCATGTCGCTTCGCTACGGCGATGCCATCCCCGGTGCCGACGGTTCATTGATTTGTGTTCGCGAGACGCACCCTGAGGATGGTGAGGCGACGAACGAGCTCGTGTCCGTCGATCTCGATGGAACGGTGACGGTGATCGCCTCGGGGAGTGATTTCTACTCGTCGCCCAGAATCTCGATGGACCGGACGAAACTCGCGTGGATCGAGTGGAGCCATCCGAACATGCCGTGGGACGGGACCCGGCTGGTCGTTGCCGACCTCGAGAATCTGACCGATCGGACGGTGGTCACCGGTGGCCCGGATGAGTCGATCGTTCAGCCGGAGTGGACCTGGGATGGAGCACTCGTCTTCGCTTCAGATCGAACCGGCTGGTGGAACCTCTACCGGTTCGATGGTGAGTCGACGGACGCTGTTCTGACGATGGAAGCCGAATTCGCCGGGCCCGCCTGGCTTCTCGGATTCACCTGGTACGGGCTCCTCTCCGGCGGCCGGATCGTCGCTGCGTTCTGGGAGAATGGGGAACACCATCTGGGCGTTATCGGCACCGATGGGCAACTCGAGCGGATCGATCTGGACTACTCGAGCTACGGCTACCACCTCACGACGGACGGCGATCACACCGTCTGGTTCGTTGGTACCCATCGGAGGCGTCCGTCGGCGCTCGTCGAATTCGATGTCGACTCCGGCATTGAGACGGTCATCCGATCCAATCCGTCGAACGTAGACGAGGCGTATGCCGCCGAACCGCGCCTGATCACGTTCCCCACCACCGGCGGCGACATGGCCCACGCCGTCTACTACCCGCCGACGAATCCTGCGTTCGAAGGGCCCGCGGATGAGCGCCCGCCGCTCATCGTCGACATCCACGGCGGACCGACGGCCAACGTCTACGCGATGTTCAGCCTCCAGACGGCCTTCTGGACGTCGCGAGGTGTCGGGTTCGTCGATGTCAACTACCGCGGCTCAACCGGTTTCGGACGGGCCTACCGGGAGACGCTCGACGGTGAGTGGGGTGTCGTCGACGTCGATGATGCGGTCGCAGCTGCCGAGTATCTGGCCTCGATGGGGGAAGTGGACGGAGATCGACTCGCGATCAGCGGTGGCAGCGCCGGCGGCTACACCACACTCGCAGCCCTCGCATTCCGGGACACCTTCAGCGCGGGAGCTTCGTACTACGGCATCGCGGACATCGAGTTGTTGATGAACGACAGTCACAAGTTCGAGTCCCGGTACGAGATAAGGCTTCTGGGCAGCGACCCCGACGTGTGGAGGGCTCGGTCGCCGATCCACTCTGTTGATCAGATCGATGTTCCCGTCGCTCTGTTCCAGGGACTCGATGACAAGGTCGTCCCACCGAACCAGGCCGTTGTCGTCGCCGAAGCCCTGGCGGAGCGGGGCATCCCCTTCGTGCACGTCGAGTACGAGGGTGAGGGTCACGGCTTCCGCAAGGCAGAGACCGTTGTCAACAGCCTCGAGACCGAACTGGCCTTCTACGGCGAGGTCTTCGGCTTCACCCCGATTGGTGACCTTCCGGAGATCGAGCTAACCGGAAAGTAGCGACCGGCGTGGGGGAGATTCCCAGGAGGGAGTCTCCTCCACGCCAATGCGTCACACCGGGCTCAATAGCCGGCCATGAGTTGATCGGCCACGTCCTGATCTTCCCAGTACATCGTCGTCTTCGCGATCAGTCCATCTTCGAATTCGGTTAGCTGGACATACGTGAGATCGATGGGGTTCCCCGCGCCGTTCTCCCCGACCCAGTGCATCACTATCACTCCGCGAGTTCCGTCGTCGGAGACGAAGTTGTCGATGAGTTCGGTGGCGTCGGGGTCGGTTATCTCGAATATCGTTTCGAGATTCGAGCGGTATTGCGTCTTGCCGATCCAGTGTGTACTCATGGGGGCGTTGAAGAATTCGACGTCCTCCGTGAGAGTCGCCATTGTGGCGTCTATGTCCTGAGCGAAGACGGCATCGATGTTCGTCTGCTGGGTTGCTGCGGCCTTCTCGGCTGCAGCGGTCTCGTCGGCTTCGCCGGTCGAGCACGATGCCGCCAGCATCCCCAACACGACGATGATCACGATTGTGGTTATCCGGTTTCTCATTGCACACCTCCCGGGTGTGATCGATTGGGTTCAGTCTGCGCGACCCATCTCAAGAGAATCTCAAAGGATCTAGGGGAGCGGTGCGAAGAGATCAATCGCGTTGCCGTCGGGGTCGAGAACCCGGCAATGCCTGGAGCCCCACGGGGCATCGAACGGCTCCAAATCACCCTCGTAACCGGCCTCTACGATTCCGGAGTAGACGGTGTCGACCTCGATGGCGTCTACACAACGAAACGTGATCCCCATCCGTCCCGCCACGGGAGGGGCTTGCCATCCTGGGTTGAACGATCGCTCTACAGCCTCGGTGTTCCACGCGAACCGCACACCGCCCCCGAGGTCGATAGTCACGTAGCCCTCGTTGTCTGCGGCGCCCGGGATCTCAAGGCCGAGGAGCCGGTAGAAACCGAGTGTGCGGGCCATGTCTTTGACGACAGTTGCGATCGCATCGATGTCTGGCATAGCGGCTCCTTCACTTTTCGCTCTGTCGTCGAGTGTGTACCGGAGACCTCAAAGGAATCCAAATGGCCCTATCCGATGCACCGCTAAGGCGTATGTTCATGGTGATGCAGTTCGTCGCGCTCGGTCCAGTCGGGGCCGTGGACGGTGACCAACCGGTGCAACTGGGCAGTCCCAAGCACCGGGCGATCATGGGCGTGCTTCTCTCTCGAGTGAACCACCCGGTACCGATCGACGTCATCACCACCGAAATATGGGGTGATGGCGCGGACAACCGGACCGTAGCTTCTCTCTACACCCACATCTCGAATCTCCGCGGCGCCATCGGTAAGGACCGGATCGTCAGCGATGCCGGCGGATACGCTCTCACGTTGCACGACGGCGACGTGGTGGACATCGGCGAGTTCGAGAATGCCATCATCGAAGCAAGGCGTCATGCAGGAATCGATCCACTTGCGGCCAGCGGAGCGCTCGAGCGAGGACTCGATTTGTGGAGAGGAAGACCATTCGAAGGTCTCGAGGACGTCCCGATGCTGGCGTCGGAAGTCACCCGACTCGGAGAACTTCACACCACTGCTCAGATGGATCGCGTCGAAGCGATGCTTCAGACCGACAGTGCGCCCCTTGTTAGCGATGTCGAAGAGCTCTGTGGGCGGCATCCGCTTGATGAGCGTTCGTGGGAGCTGCTGATGCGGACGCTGTACCGAGCCGGCAGGCATGCCGAGGCGCTACGGACGTTCACGAAGGTACGGGACCTGTTCGGTGAGGAGCTGGGGATTGAGCCGTCTCCCGCTCTGGCCCGTCTCGAAGAGCAGATCCTCCTGCACGATCCCGCGCTCGCGGTGCCTAAGGAGGAACCCCCCGCGAACCTCCCGCTCTATCTGACGAGCTTCATCGGTCGCAAAGACGAGATGCGACGGCTTACGGACGACTTGGGTGCTTCTCGGCTCGTCACGATCCTGGGACCTGGTGGGGTGGGGAAGACCAGGTTGGCGGTGGAGATCGCGACGGCGCTCCGCGGGCGATTTCCGGATGGTGTGTGGCTTGTCGACTTCGCCCAGATCACTGATCCGTCGCGAATCGGCCCGACCATCGGCGAGACGATCGGCCTGGCCGGTGGGTTAGGGGAGACAGTCGACGAGGTGGCGCAGTCATTCCGGAGCCGTCGATCTCTTCTTGTGCTCGACAACTGCGAACACGTCGTCGAGGGACTCCGCGACGTTGTTGATGCTCTGCTTCGGAGTGCGCCGGGGCTCGTGATCCTCGCTACGAGTAGGCGTCCACTCCAAATCACCGGGGAGCAACGTTTCCTGCTCGAAGGACTTTCGACAGAGAGCGTGGACGATGCACCGGGTGATGCTGTGTTGTTGTTCGCCGAGCGTGCGACGGCAGCCGGGTCGCGTGCGGATCTGCTCGTCAACGCCGGAGATGCCGTGGCGACCGTCTGCCGCAAGCTGGATGGGATGCCGCTCGCACTGGAACTCGCAGCGGCTCACAGCGACGCCCTCTCACCGGCCGAGATCTCGGAGCTCCTGACGCATCGATTCGCCCTCCTCGTCGATGACCGGCTGGATCGGGACATACACCGATCCCTCGAGGCAACCGTGGGTTGGAGCTACGGGCTGCTCGAAGCTGATCAGCGTCTGGCATTCGACACCCTGGGTGTCTTCGAGGGTCCGTTCACCGCAGACGCCGCCGGTGCCGTTCTCGGTCTCGAGGACAAGGCCGCTGCCCTACAGATGCTCGAGGATCTCTTGGCTGTTTCTCTCATCAGAGTCGAGTCGCATGAGGAGGGGGCGACGACGTATCGCCTGCTCGAGACCCTGCGGGCGTACGCACGGGACCGTCTGCGTGAGGGCGGTCGTTGGCAGGAGGCGGTTGATCTCCACGGTGCGTATTACCGCAGCGTATGTGAGCGGCTTCACCTTGAGTTCTTCGGGGCGGGCCGGGCATCAGCGACTGCTCTAATCGAGACCGAGCTTGCTGAGTACCTTGCTGTCTGGGATCGTGGCATGGAGGACGATCCGGTATCGGTGCTACCTCTCGCGTGGCCTCTCGGGAACTACTGGATGTTCGATGGCGTGCTGCAGGAAGGCATGGTTCGCCTTGAAGAACTCCTCGAGGCAACGAATAGCGAAGTGTCTCTCGATCGAGCAGATGCGCTCATTATGGCCTCGTGGGTGGCGGTGTTTCGGAATCGATTCAACGATGCCATCCGCTGGACTGCTGACGCCATCCAAACGTATCGCGAAGAGGATGAGGATATGAGACTCGCCTATGGGCTTGCCCGTGGTGGACACTGGGCATTCGTCGGCGGCGAGGGCGAGTCGGCAATCGCCATGCTGTCCGAGAGCCTTGACATCTGTGAGCGCATCGACTTCGGCGATGGGAGGGCTTGGCCAACGGTGCTGATCGCTCAGGCGCGGCGATGGAGTGGTGACGAGAGTCCGGAGGTGCCGGAGATGCTCCTCGATGCTCGGCGACGCTTCGTGGAGATGGGAGAGCCGTACGGGCACCTCCACGCCGACATGGTGCTCAGCACGATCTCAGAATTCCCGGTATCAGAACGTATCCGCATAGCCGAAGAGATGGTTGCGATCGCCAGGAATCAGGGAGGCGAGAACACCGCTCGCCCGACAGCATTTCACTCACTTGCTTTTGCGACCTGGCACGACGGTGAGAGCGCGCGCGCTGAAGGATTGAACCGGATCTGTATTCGGTCGGCGCTGGCAACCGGCAACACGATCACTCTCGGAATGGGACTCATGCAGGCCGGGATCTTCGCGGCCGAGCGCGGTCACGGCGAGCGCTCGGCGCGACTCCTCGGCGCAGGCTCGACGCATTTCGCAATGGCGGTCGCACCATTCATGGGGGAGACGCTCGATCCGGCGGAGGAGCAAGCTCGAACGGCCATCGGCGATGACCGCTTCGAACAGCTCTACCGCATCGGAGCTGCGATGGGACCCGACGAGGCGGCGGCCTACGCTGTTGGTTCTTGGCAGTCCTGACGGGTGTGGGACAATGCGGTATGAGCCATACTGAAGATGTCTTCCTGGTCATGGCGACCTCCGGGAAAGCCATGACCGATGCTGCACTCGGTGCCCTCGGCAACAGCGACCTCGTGTCCAATGTATCGATCGCGACACTCATGCTGCTGCACCGGGACGGTCCTCAACGTCCAACACGGATCGCAGAGTTGACGGGTCTGCCGAGTGGCGGAGCAACGAAGCTCATCACCAGGCTGGAGAACGCTGGGCTCGTTGTTCGCGAGGCGGGCACCGTACCCGCCGACGGTCGAGCGGTCGTTGTTTCCCTCACCGGGTTGGGTAGTCAGAAGGTGGAGGAAGTGATTGCGGTTCTTTCTCCACACGTCGAGGCCATGGTTGATGCTCTTGTGGCGTTCCGTGCTGATGCCTGACGGAGGCCACCTCGCCGGTGACGTGCCGGCCATCCAGGACACCTATCCCGAAGACGTCGCCCATTGCTACGGCTGCGGACGGCTCAACGATGTCGGACATCAGATCAAGACTCGTCTCGCTGGCGACGAGACCATCACAGAGTTCACACCCGAGTCCTATCACACGGCGATTCCCGGGTTCGCATACGGTGGTCTCGTTGCATCCATCATCGACTGCCACTCCACCGGATCGGCAGCGATCTTCCAGATGCGACACGCAGAAAAGACGGTCGGCAGTGAGCTGTCGCCGCGGTTCGTGACCGCCCATCTCGAGGTGGACTACCTGCTCCCGACGCCCCTCTCTGAGTTCCATCTCGTTGGGCGACTCGTCGAGATCAAGGGCCGCAAGGTCGTCGTCGAGACGGAGCTCTCGGTGGACGGAACCGTAACGGCGACGGGGTCGGCCGTTCTCGTCGAGATCCCCGAACACCTCTTCGATCCCAAGGCCTGAATTCGGTCAGAGTTGGGTCCTTTGGCCCCGTGGGATCGGTGCCGGAATCCAGGTCTGCCGATAGCCATCCGGTGGTTCATCGGAGATTGGCGATCGCATTCCTCATACCCAGGGTTGGTGACCTTGTATTTGACGCCGTCAGCCCGCGGAACG
>JBLWQS010000020.1:0-11848 GCA_048452705.1 Acidimicrobiia bacterium | reverse complement strand
GCTGAGAATCCCGAACTGTGGAATGAAGATATCGGCGAGTAGGACCCGCTCGACCCTCGGAGAGTGGCCTGAGCGCTGACTATGGGCCGATCGGCACCTGGACGGTTCCGAGAGGTGGGCCTACGGTTGAAGGAGACGATTCAGTTTCGCTTCTGATCGGTCGACAGACACTGTGTGAGAATCCACACGAACGAAGGGGAAGAATCATGAGTTCGAGCTTCAAGAGGGTCGTCGTGATGATCGCGGTGTTCTCGTTGCTGGCGGCAGCGTGCGGGAGCGCCTCCGACACGGCAGCGGAGAAACTTGCAGAGGAGCTCATCGAGGCCAGCAGCGATGGCGATGTCAGCGTCGACGTCTCCGGTGATGGTGACGACGTGACGATCGAGATGGAGACCGAAGAAGGATCGATCTCGATCGGTATCGGTACCGAACTGCCCGACGAACTCGACATCCCGGTCCCCGACGGTGGGGAGGTCATGACCTCGTTCGTCTCTGATGATGGAATCATGGCCACTCTGAGCTACGACGGCGATCGCTTCGATGAGATATACGGCTTCTACGAGGATTGGACCGGCAGCACCGGTGACGAGTGGGAGAGCCAGACCTTCACCATGGAGAGCGACGAGGGGGCGATCCGCAACACGATGTGGATCGGGAGCTCGAACGACAGCGCCATCAACCTCTCCGACTGCGCCGGCATGGGAACACAAACGGACGATCCCGACGCCGTATGCGTGACCGTCAGTCAAGGCGGCTGACGCGGTAGTCCAGACGGTCTACGGAATACGGATTACGGGCTACGGGTGTAGGTCCACCGATCAACCACGTTGCCGTGGCGGTCTTGGAGAATGACCGTATCCCCTCCGTTTGACCAGACGGACTGCTCGGAGCACCAGAAGACGGCGTCGGGGCGGTCCTCTCCGCAACCGGTCCGTACGGTCACAGACATACCCGGCTTCAGGTCGAGGCCGTCAAATACGTAGCGGTTCCGGGAGGACTCGTCGCGCAGCGTCCAGGCGGCGATGTTCACGGGTTTCGTGCCTTCGTTCGAGATCTCTACGTACTCGTCGTTGAGTCGCTCATCATCAGGGCCGGGCGGGTCGTGATCCACAACGGTGATCATGGCACCGAGTGGTGGTGGCGGTCCGCATGCGTCGGGGGCCCACATCCCGGACCCTGCATCGGCAGCCATGTCCCCGATCTCGACGAACTCGCCGTTGTACCGGTGGTCGCCCTGGAGCGTGACGGCGTGCCCCTCGGCGAGCATGGTTCGGTTGACGTTCTCGCCGTCGACGTAGACGTAGCGCAGAAGCCGTCCGTACTGGTCGGTGTCGTCTGCGGCGTCTGCGACGAGAATGAGATCCCGATCGGCGATCAGGTTGATGAGAGCATTTCGTGCCTCGTCACCGAAGCATTCGTCCCCCTCCGGAGCGTTGATCCCGAGCAGGCGAACCTCCTCGCTCCGCCCATCGATATCGACCTCCATCGAGTCCCCATCGAACGCATAAACAAGCCGAGCCGCAGTCCCCCCCGGATCGACCGTCGAAACCCCAGAATCGGCACACGCCGAGGCAAGGAGCACAAGAGCAATGACAATGAGGCCACGAGACATGGAGGCAACGTTAGGTCGCCACGGGGATACAGCCGTCGTAGGTACCGAGTACCGAGTACTGAGTACTGAGTACCGTCCCATCCAACTTGTCGTTACACAACGGCCATCCCTACACTCCTGTCAGCGGCCCGGTATCGGGCTGCGTTTTCCCATGCAAAGACGTCGTTGATATCGACGGGTCCGGGCACCGCTCGGGCACCATCGGTGTAGAGGTCACCATTCGCTGCGGACACTTCGGTGCTCGCCTCGGTGACGGTCGGATGCGACGTCCGAAAGAATCGAACCGAGGCAGGATCACCACTGATGAAAGTATCAGCATCCGCCAAAAAGATGTGCGAGAAGTGTCGGATTATCCGTCGCAAGGGCCGCGTCTGGGTGATCTGCGAGAACCCGCGACACAAGCAGCGTCAGGGGTAGCGCACACATGGCACGAATTTCCGGAGTAGATCTCCCAAGAGACAAACGGGTCGAAATCGGCCTGACGTACATCTATGGCGTCGGGGGAACCCGAGCAAAACAGATTCTCGATGCACTCGAGATCCCCTACGACACCAAAGTACGGGACTTGACCGACTCTGAAGTCGTCAAGATTCGCCAGTTCATCGACGGCAACTACAACGTCGAAGGTGACCTGAGGCGCGAAGTCGCTCAGAACATCAAGCGCAAGATCGAGATCGGCAGCTACCAGGGTCTCCGCCACCGTCGCGGTCTCCCGGTACGCGGCCAACGTACGCACACCAACGCCCGTACCCGCAAGGGGCGTCGTGCTCCGGTCGCAGGCAAGAAGAAGGTCACGAAGTAATGGCCCAACAGGCACCACGGCCACGTCGCAAAGCCCGCAGGACGATCACCCACGGGCAAGCGCACATCAGGGCCAGTTTCAACAACACGATCATCACGATCACCGACCAGAAGGGCGAGGTCGTCGGATGGACATCCGGCGGATCCGTCGGCTTCAAGGGCTCTCGCAAGTCCACGCCGTACGCCGCACAGGTTGCAGCCGAGCAGGCCGCTCGCAAGGTCGGGGAGATGGGAATCCGCAAGCTCGACGTCATCGTTCGTGGCTCCGGATCCGGTCGCGAGACCGCGATCCGCACGCTCCAGAACATGGGCATCGAGGTCACGGGGATCAAGGACGTCACACCGGTACCGCACAACGGGTGTCGCCCCAAGAAGCGGAGGATGCGTTAACGATGGCTCGCTACACCGGACCCAGAACAAAGGTCAGCCGCCGCGCTCGCCAGCTTCTTGACGAGAACAAGGCGAAGTATTTCGACCGCCGTCCCTACCCACCGGGTGACCACGGCCGCGGACGTATCCGCGAGTCCCAGTACCAGATCCAGCTCCGCGAGAAGCAGAAGCTGAAGTTCATGTACGGGGTGCTCGAAAAGCAGTTCCGCCGTTACTACAAGGAAGCCGCCCGTCAATCGGGGATCACCGGCATCAACCTGTTGGTCATCCTGGAGTCGCGGCTCGACAACGTCGTGTATCGCTCCGGACTGGCACGGACGCGGCCACAAGCCCGTCAGTTGGTCAACCACGGTCACTTCCTTGTGAACGGCAAGCGAGTCGACATTCCGTCGTATCAGGTCCGTGGCGGCGAAGAAATCACCGTCAAGGAACGGAGCCTGGAGATTCTCCCGATCCTCCACTCCATCGACACCGGCGACCGGACGGTCCCGGAGTGGATGGACATCGACGTCGACGAGCGAAAGATCACCATCAAGGATCTGCCCAGCCGGGAACAGATCGACACCGAGATCCAGGAACAGCTCATCGTTGAGCTGTATTCGAAGTAGTAGCACCCCAACGCGAAAGGGGAGTGGCTCCGTGCTGATCACGCAGCGGCCCACCATCGAAGAAGAGATTGTTGACGACACCAGGTCGCGGTTCATTGTCGAACCGCTCGAGCCGGGGTTCGGCTACACACTTGGCAACACCATGCGACGCACGCTCCTGTCCCGGGTTCCCGGCGCAGCGATCACGTCCGTTCGCATCGAAGGCGTCCAGCACGAGTTCTCGACCATCGAAGGCGTCGTCGAAGACGTCGTCGATTTCATCCTGAACCTCAAGCAGGTCGTGCTTCGCATCGAAGTCGACGAGCCACAGACGCTCTACTTGTCCGCTGCGGGCAAGGGTGAAGCGACGGCCGGCGACATCAAGGCGCCGGCAGGCGTCGAGATCGTCAATACCGACCATCACCTGGCGACGATGTCGTCATCGGCGAAGCTCGAGGTCGAAATGACGGCAGGACGTGGCGTTGGCTATCGCAGCGCCGAGAAGAACAAGACGACGGATGCGATCAGCGTGATGCCGATCGATTCGATCTACTCCCCGGTGCGCAAGGTCGCGTATCGAGTCGAGAGCACGCAGGTTGGTCAGATGACCGACTTCGATCGACTCGTCCTCGACGTTGAGACCGACGGATCTGTCACTCCTGCAGAGGCGATCTCCTCCTCCGGTGGCACGCTGCGGAACCTGTTTGAGCTGTTCTCCGACCTCGACGAGTACGACGCCCTCGAACTCGATGAGATCATTCAGCCCGAGGCGGCCGGCCAGGAGCATCTTGATCTTCCGATTGAGGCTCTCGACCTGTCCGAGCGTCCCAGGAACTGTCTGCGACGTGCTCAGGTGCAGACCGTTGGCGAACTCATCGAGAAGAGCGAAGAAGAGCTCCTGAACATCACCAACTTCGGGCAGAAGTCGCTCGAAGAAGTTGTTGCGAAGCTCGACGAGCTCGGCTTCTCGCTGCAGTCGCTCGCCGACGCAGACCACACGGAAAGCGTTGTCTGATGCCACGACCGAAGAAAGGCGCTCGCCTCGGCGGTAGCCCCAGCCATCAGCGCAAGATCCTTGCGAACCTCACCGCTGCGCTCATCGAGCACGAGAAGGTGACGACCACGCACGCCAAGGCTCGCGACCTGCGTCCGTATGCAGAGAAGATCATCACGAAGGCTCGCCGCGGCGATCTCCACGCTCGCCGTACGGTCCTTGCGAAGCTCGGCGACAACAACGCCGTGACGAAACTGTTCGACGATGTGGCTCCACGCTACGCAGACCGCCCGGGTGGCTACACGCGGATCACAAAGCTCGGCAAGCGCCGCGGCGATGGGTCCGAGATGGCGCTGATCGAACTGGTCTAGCTTTGAGCCATGAGCTCTGAGCTTTGGATCGCCCCGACTTCGGTCGGGGCGTTTTCGCGTGTTGCCGAGCAGCGGTAGAATCTCGGAGCCATGCAGATCATTGAGCTTCTCGTGAACCACCTTGAGAGCGGTGGTGCGGAGTCCGCCGTCGAGCGGGCTCTTGATCTGGCCCGGTCGTCGGATCCGACGGAACGGGATCGGTTCGAGCCTGGACACTTCACGGCGTCAGGGTTCGTTGTCTCGCCGGATGGGTCGTCGCTCCTACTTATCCACCATCGACGTCTGGATCGGTGGCTCCAACCCGGCGGACACATCGATCCTGAAGACACCTCTCCGATCGCTGCAGCCGCCAGGGAAGTGCTCGAGGAGACCGGCGTCGCCGTAGAACCGATTCTGTTCGACCTCATCGACCTCGACATCCACCCGATCCCGCCTCGCGCCCCTGAACCGGTCCACGAGCACTTCGACCTCCGCTTCGCCTTCCGGGCACTGAACAAGACACTCGTCGTCGACGATGAGGTCCACGATGCCAAATGGGTGCCGTGGGACGATCTCGACACCTACGCCGTCGACGAATCGGTGACCCGGGCATCGGCGGTCCTTCGCCGGGAGTGCTCGTAGCGCGCGGGCGGTATCCTGTGTCAACCCGACCGAAGGCAGGCGATGGGCGTCGTCCTCAACCGACTCCTCCAGGCGATCCGATTCGATCGCGACGCGTTCGTGTGGATGGACTTCAACGATCGTGCGACCGGCGATGCCCTGATCATCGTCGCGATCACCGAAGTGTTGATCATCATCGCCGGCGGCACGCCGCTCTTCGGACTCGTGACGGGATTCCTCGGCGTCCTCTCTGCGCTGCTCGCCACGGTCATGTTCTGGCTCATCTACAGCGGACTCGTGTACGCCGCCGCCGTGTACCTCTTCCGTGGAGACGGGCACTATCCCGTGTATCTCCGGATCGTCGGCTTCGCGTTCCCAACGCTGCTGCTGACGATCGCTACGACGCAGATCTTCGGCACGGGGTTGATCGGGACGCTCGTCGGATCCCTCTGGTTCCTCCTCGTAGTCGCGTATGGGACCCACTACATCTCAGATCTACCCCTCGATCGCTCGATCGTGGCGGCTGTTCTCGGATGGGCGGGCTGGATCGTGGTCTCGACGATCCTCGGTGGGTTCAGCCTCTTTTAGGAGCACCCTGAGCAATGCATGTCACTCATCTCAACAACCAGGCATCGTCATGCGCTGCCGTCTCGAACCCGCCATTCCGGAAGAAGGAGTGGCGAATCCTCGCCGTTGCGACTGGCGCCCCTGGCCGCCGATCTGAGCAACGGCATCACCCAGCACACTTCTAGCGATGCCGACTTACCGAATCGACCTCGCATACGACGGCACGGACTTCCATGGCTACGGTCGTCAGAACAACGTGCGAACCGTCCAGGGAGACCTGGAGACGGCACTGTTCCGGATCACCGGTGAGGTGAAGACGGCTGTGGCCGGGCGCACCGATGCCGGGGTGCACGCCACCGGCCAGGTTGTCAGCTTCTTCGTTGACGAACCTCTCGACACTAATCAGCTTCAGCGAAGTCTCAATGCACAACTCGGCCCGAAGATCGCAGCGAACGTCATCACCGAGGTTGGCGACCGATTCCACGCCCGGTTCTCGGCCGTTGAGCGCCGATATCGGTACCTGATCTCGAACCGGCCGGTGCATGATCCCCTCACAGCACGCACGGCGTGGCACGTACAGGAGCCACTCGACGTGGACGCGATGGACGAAGCGGTAGGGGCGTTCGTGGGCGTGCACGATTTCGCATCCCTCTGTCGAAAGGCTCCCGGACGGACCACTGTTCGGGAGGTGCTGGCCGCGAGATGGGCCAGAACGGGGGATGTGGTCGAACTCTCGGTCGGGGCCGTCGCGTTCTGTCACCAGATGGTCCGATCCATCGTGACCGTATCGGTCGACGTTGGGAAGGGGCGGTCCCTCCCAAGAGACGTGCCGGCCATCCTCGAGGCTCGCAGTCGAGAAGTGGTGCGGGGCCTTGCACCGCCGCATGGTTTGACGCTCACGGCCGTTGTCTACAACGAGTCGAACGGGGGAGCAGTGCCATCATGGGTGGTGCTGTGATTCTCGGCTATGTGCCGTACTCCCATTTGTCCCATTCCGGTTGGCCTTATCTCTCGGGACCCGATAACATTCGGTTTCGCTCCCGGGTCCCCGGGGGTCGTTTCGTTTCGTCTGAGGACTCCCGATGAAAGCCAAGCTGCAGAAAACGTTTACGCCCAGGCCCGCCGATATCGAGCGGAACTGGTACGTCGTCGACGCTGAGGGAATCCCTCTCGGACGTCTCGCTTCCGAGGTCGCGCAGATCCTGCGTGGCAAGCACAAGCCGACGTTCGCTCCTCACATGGACATGGGCGACTATGTCATCATCGTCAACGCCGACAAGATTGCAGTGACGGGTAACAAGGAGACCCAGAAGGTCTACTACCGCCACTCCGGCTTCCCCGGTGGTCTTCGGAGCGACACGTTGGCGAAGATGCGGGTCGATCATCCCGACCGACTCGTGACGAATGCTGTTCGAGGGATGATTCCCAAGAACAGGCTCGGTCGCCAGACACTCACGAAGCTCAAGGTCTACGCCGGTCCGGATCACCCGCACCGAGCGCAGGAGCCGCAACCGCTCACACTCACGCAGGGAAGGGCTGAAGCCTGATGACGAAACCGCTTGTTCAGGCCACCGGTCGCCGGAAGACCTCGGTCGCCCGTGTACGACTTCTCGATGGCACCGGGCAATTCACGCTCAACGGCAAGAGCCTGGATGACTACTTCCCGGAGGCCGCGCACCGTATTCGTGTGGTGGAACCGCTCAGAATCACTGAACTCGAAGGCCGCTACGACGTCAATGCGACGCTCGAGGGCGGCGGTACGACGGGGCAGAGCGATGCGCTCCGTCTCGGCATCTCCCGCGCACTCGTTGAGATCGATCCGGAGTTGCGTCAGGTTCTGAAGAAGGCCGGTCTCCTTCGTCGTGACGACCGTAAGGTCGAGCGCAAGAAGTACGGTCTCCGCAAGGCACGCCGCGCACCCCAGTTCACCAAGCGTTGATCCGGGCGTTGGGCCTGCACGACATCGAACACACTGGGGGCAGCCAGGATGGGTGAACGGCACCTCTTCGGTACCGACGGCGTCCGTGGTCTCGCCAACGAGGCGCTCACTCCGACGATGGCATTCGACCTCGCGCGCGCGGCAGGCGAGAACCGCGAAGGACACGCGATCGTTGGTCGCGATACCCGCCGATCCGGCCCGATGTTGTCCGCCGCGCTCATGGCCGGGTTCAACTCCGTTGGGATCGACACCGTCGACCTCGGGATCATCCCCGTCGGTGCCGTCTCACGACTTGTTCGCGACACCAATGCCTTGCTCGGAGTCATGGTGAGCGCCTCTCACAATCCCGCACCGGACAACGGGATCAAGTTCTTCGGTGCCAACGGCACCAAACTGGCGGATGGCGAGGAGGCCGCGATCGAAGCTCGCTTCTTCGAGGGTGAACCGTGGATCCGCAGCGTCGGCCCGAAGGTCGGCCTGCAGACCGTGATGGGCGATGCGACCGAACGCTACATCGAGACGATCTCGCGCCCCGTCGAGTACTCGATGAGAGGGATGGAATTCGTTGCCGACGCCGCGAACGGCGCTGCGTTCCTCGCTGCACCCGCTCTCTTCGAACGAGTGGGAGCGACCGTCGAGTTCATCAACGTCGATCCGGACGGCATGAACATCAACCAGGGCTGCGGGGCGACCCATCCCGAGCGAGTGGGGCGCGATGCCAACGGCCGGGTTGGTCTGTCCTTCGATGGCGACGCCGATCGGCTGATCGCCGTCGACGAGGATGGCGTAGTGGCCGACGGTGACGTGATCATGGCGATCTTCGCCCAGTGGATGAAGGAACGCGACCGACTCAAGAATGACACTGTGGTGACCACGGTCATGTCGAATCTCGGCTTCCGGAAGGCGATGGAGCACCTCGGCATCAACGTTATCGAAACATCGGTTGGTGACCGATACGTTCTCGAGGCGATGAGGACGTCCCGTGCGGTCGTCGGCGGTGAACAGTCCGGGCACGTCCTCCTCGAGGATCGAGCCACGGGCGATGGTCTCCGCACGGCGCTCCGGCTGATGGAGGTCATGGCCTCCACGGGGAAGGAACTGCGTGAGTTGCGGACCGTGATGAGCGCCTACCCGCAGGTGCTGACCAACGTCACAGTCAAGGACAAGGCGTTCGAAGGCAATGGAACCGTCGCTGCTGCGATCGCGACCGGCGAACGACTTCTTGGGAGCCGCGGACGGCTCCTCGTCCGTCCATCCGGAACAGAGCCCCTCATCAGGGTCATGGTCGAAGCCCCCACGGAATCCGAAGCCGAAGAAGTGGCATCGGCCGTTGCCGAAACGGTAAGAGCCGAACTGGCCTGACCCGGCGCTTAGGGACCGTAGTCCGTCATCCGTAGTCCGTAGTCCGTATCTGGGCGTTCCGGTGATGTACAGACTGCTCCGCTACTCTCTTGTTCACAACTGAACACCGACCGGAGATCAATCCAAGCGCCTGCCCTCGCGACTCGCGAGGTGACGAGGAAGAGGGACTATCGAACAGTCGGCGGGTGCCCTCTCGGCCGCTCACGGTCGATACGGGATTGGCAAAGCCTGGGAGCGATCCCGGGGACAAATCCATTCCGAGTGAGGCGGGAAGCAGCCCGCAGCGCCCTCCGGTCCAACCTCAAGGAGATCGCGCGCGTGTGTGGAATCATGGGCTATGTCGGCCCCCAAGAAGCTGCCCCCATCATCATGGACGGGTTGAAACGCCTCGAGTACCGGGGCTACGACTCGGCAGGAATAGCGATCAACAACGGGACCATCACGGTTACCAAGGCCGAAGGCAAGATCGTCAATCTCCAAGCGCTGCTCGAGGCGGAGCCTTCGACTGGGAACATCGGGATCGGCCACACTCGGTGGGCCACCCACGGACCGCCGTCCGATGCGAATGCGCATCCCCACGCGGACCCTTCGGGGGAGTTCGTCGTGGTGCACAACGGGATTATCGAGAACTTCCAGGACATTAGAGACGAACTGGAGGCGCACGGATCTGAGTTCGCGTCCGACACCGATACGGAACTGCTCGCTCATCTCGTGGCGCGCGAATACGACGGCGATCTCGCCGATGCCGTTCGCAGAACGGTTGCGCTCTCCGAGGGCGCCTATGCGATGGTCGTGATGTCGAAACGGGAACCGGAGAAGATCATCGCCGTTCGGAAGATCAGCCCGCTGGTGATCGGTCTGGGCGAAGGCGAGACGTTCCTCGCCTCTGACATCCCGGCGGTGCTTCATCACACGCGGGACTTCCTGATCATCGAGGACGACGAAATGGTCATCGTCACTGCTGAGGGAGCATCGGTGGAGACGATCGCCGGCGACCCGATCGATCGAGCTGTCACGCACATCGACTGGGATGCCGAGCAGGCGGAGAAGGGTGGCTACGAGCACTTCATGTTGAAGGAGATCCACGAGCAACCCGATGTGATCACAGAGACGCTGGGCGGGCGCATCAGCGAAGAGGGAACTGTCTGGCTCGAGGACATCGCTTTCGATGATGCGTACATTGCCGATCTCGATCGAGTGTGGATCACGGCATGTGGTACGGCCTACCATGCCGGTCTCATTGGGCAGGAGATCTTTCGCCGCGTACTGCGGATTCCGGCGAACGTCGAGTACGCGCATGAACTGCGATACGCCGACCCCATCATTGGCCCGCGTGAACTACTGATCGCAATCTCCCAGTCCGGTGAGACGGCCGATACGCTTGCCGCTGCGAGGATCGCTCCCGATCACGGCTCGCGTATGCTCGCCATCACCAACGTGGTCGGATCCACACTGTCGCGCTACGCGGATGACATCCTCTACACCCGGGCCGGTCCGGAGATCTCGGTCGCATCGACCAAGGCATACATGGCGATGCTCATCGCCCAGTATCTGCTGGCGCTTCGCCTCGGGGCAGCCAGGGGAACCGTCGATGAGGCTCGTGCCCAGGCCGTGGCTCACGGGCTGCATTCCATGCCGGCCGCTATCGAGGAGGTCCTCGGACGCGAGGATGAAGTGGTGGCTGCAGCCGAGCAGATCGTCGATGCCGAGGACGTGTACTTCATCGGTCGAGGTCTCGATTACGCGATTGCCATGGAAGGCTCTCTCAAGTTGAAGGAGATCTCGTATCTGCACTCTGAGGCGATGCCTGCCGGCGAACTCAAACATGGGACTCTCGCGCTCATCACGGATGGCGTGCCGGTCGTGGCGATCGTCACCCAGCGTGCCGTGTATGGCAAGACGATCTCTGCAATCCAGGAAGTCAAGGCCCGGGGTGGCAAGGTGATCGCAGTCGCCTACGACACCGACACTGCGATCGAGAAGCACGCGGACATGGTGCTTCGGATCCCGGAGATGGACGATCTGCTTGCACCGGTGGCCGCCGTCGTGCCACTGCAACTGCTGGCCTATCACGTCGCCAGATTGCGGGGGCACGACATCGATCAACCGCGTAACCTCGCGAAGTCGGTCACCGTCGAATAGGTAGGGACCGACGTCGGAGCGGGCGAGACAGGGAGCGCACGGATGGAGATCATGGGACTCGGGGTGGATCTCGTCGAGATCGATCGCGTCCGGTATCTGCTCGATCGCTACGGCGAAGCGTTCCGTCGGCGCTGCTTCACCGATCACGAGTGGGAGTATGCCTCCCGGTTCCGAGATCCGTCGGCGCGGCTGGCTGCCCGATTCGCGGGCAAGGAAGCGGTCATGAAGAGCCTCGGCACCGGCTGGCGACATCTACGTTGGGCCGACATCGAGATCACGGGTGGAGGCCGCCCCCGCGTCGTCCTGACCGGCCGGGCTGCGGAGCGAGCGGAGATGCTCGGTGTCACCGAGGTCCTCGTGACGATCACACACACCCGAGACCAGGCGGTGGTGATGGCGATTGCTACCAGCACCGACTCCTGACACGCCATCGTTTGTGCCTACGACCACCCTGGGCGTGGTTCCACGCACAAACGATGTGAT
>JBLWQS010000019.1:0-12177 GCA_048452705.1 Acidimicrobiia bacterium | reverse complement strand
GCTGCACCTGCGCCTGCATCATCGGCGTCGAACGCTAGAACAACTCTCTTCGAGAACCGGCGGAGAAGATCGAGGTGATCCTCCCCCAGTGCCGTACCGCACGTCGCTACGGCGACGGGCATGTCGGCAAGATGGAAGGCGATCACATCGGTGTAGCCCTCGACGACGACGGACTCATCGGAACGGACGATCTGCGACTTCGCCCAGTTGAGGCCGTAGAGGAGGCGCGATTTGTGATAGATCGGCGTCTCCGGTGAGTTCAAGTACTTTGGCCCGTCTCCGTCGAGGAGACGTGCTCCGAATCCGACGGCGTCGCCACGCACGTCGTAGATCGGGAACATCAGCCGGTTTCTGAAGCGGTCGACGATGCCGCCGCGCCGCGATCGGGAGGCAAGGCCCGCTCCGGTTATGGCCTCGTCGCTGACTCCTGCGTCGCGGAGATGCTTGACCAGTGCTTCCCAACCGTCGGGTGCGTACCCGAGATGGAATTGCTCCACGATGTCGGCGTCGTAGCCCCGGCTCCTGAGATAGCTCCTGGCGTGGCCGGCGTCGTCGGCAGTGCGGAGGCGTTCGTTGTAGAACGAGACGGTCCGCTCCACGGCATCGACAAGGCGCTCCCTACGATCCCGATGCTTGGCAGCTTCCGGGTCTCGCGTCAGTGTCACGCCGGCGCGTCGTGCGAGAAGTTCGAGTGCATCGGAGAATCCGAGGCCCTGTGTCTCCTGCACCCAGCCGAACACGTCGCCGCTCTTCCCGCAGCCGAAACAGTGGAACAGCCCCCGTGCAGGGTCGATCGACAACGAGGGCGTTTTCTCCGAGTGGAAGGGGCAGACGGCCATCACCGAGCGACCGGACCGTTTCACGCGCGTCACCTCGGCGGCGAGTTCTACGAGATCGGTACGTTCTCGAACACGATCGATGTCTTCACGCGAGTAGGCCATCAGGAGTCAGCGTAGAGGGTACGGACCATGAACGAGCCGACGTGGTTCGAAGCAGAGATCAGGCTTCGGCGTCCTCGGCTCCGACGCCGGCCATCATCAAACCGACCTCTTCACGGGTCGTCGTCGCCGGATCCACGATGCCCATGATCTTGCCTTCATAGAGCACGGCGATTCGGTCCGAGAGACCGAACACCTCATCGAGGTCCTCGGAGATCATGAGGATCGCCGTACACCCGGTGCGATGCTCGATCAGCTTCGCCTGGATGAATTCGGCATCGGTCATCATGTTCCGCTTGTCGATGATGCGCCGGTGGATGTATTCGGCAGCACCGATGTCGACACCACGGGTCGGCTGCGAAGCGATGAGGACCGTCGGCTCGGAGGACAACTCGCGGGCCATGATGACCTTCTGGATGTTGCCACCCGAGAGGCTGCCCGTGGGCGTCTCGAGCGAGGGCGTACGAACGTCGAAGGCCTCGACCAGTTCCTGAGAGTGGTCCTTGATCGCACCGAAGTCGAACAGACCGTACTTCAAGTAGTCGGAGCTCGCATAGTCGATGAGCAGCAGGTTCTCCCAGACCGTGAAGTCGGCGATCGAGCCCTCTCTCATGCGCTCCTCTGGAACGTAGGCAAGACCCGCCTTACGGACCTTCTTCGGCAGCGCACCGGTCACGTCGACGTCGGCGACTTTGATCGTTCCGGTCTCAGACTGCCGCAAACCGGCGACGGTCTCGGCCAGTTCCCGCTGACCATTGCCGGAGACACCCGCGATGCCGAGGATCTCTCCCCGATGAACGTCCAAATCGAGATGATCGACGGCAACGAGCCCGCGATCGCTCATGACGGTGAGATCCCTGATCTCGAGAGCGATCTCGCCGGGTTCAGATGGAAGCTTGTCGGGGATCAGCTTCACCGCTCTGCCGACCATCATGTTGGCAAGGCTCTCGCGAGTGGCTCCCTCAACGGGAATCTCGCCCGTCACGGCGCCGTGGCGCAGCACGGTGATGCGATCGCTGAGGGCAAGGACTTCGTGGAGCTTGTGCGAGATGAAGATGAGGCCGCGGCCGTCATCTTTGAGTTGATGGAGCGTGACGAACAGTTGGTCCACCTCTTGCGGTGTCAGGACTGCCGTTGGTTCATCCAGGATCAGCAAGCGAGCGTCCCGATAGAGAGCTTTGAGGATCTCGACCCGCTGGCGTTCTCCGACGGAGAGCTGCCAGATCAACGCCGATGGATCGATCTCGAGCCCGTACTCATCGGCAAGTTCGAGGATCCGTTTCGACACGACGTCGAGGTCGGTCATGAATCCACGGCTCGATTTGAGTCCGAGCGCCACGTTCTCGGCAACGGTCAACGTTGGCACCAGCATGAAGTGCTGGTGGATCATCCCGATGCCGTGTTCGATCGCATCGGTCGGACTGTCGAGGGTGATGAGTTCCCCGTTGATGCGGACGGTCCCCTCGTCGGCCGGATACAGACCGTAGAGGACCTTCACCAACGTGCTCTTGCCCGCGCCGTTCTCACCGAGCAGGGTGTGGACCTCACCGGCGTACACGTCGAAGTCGACGTCGCTGTTGGCGATCACACCGGGGAACCGTTTCGTGATTCCCCGCATCTCGAGCATCGGGCTAACCGTCACACGTCGCTCCTCTTCGGTTGGTCGGGGGATCCGAAGATCCCCCGAGCAACGTTCGTTCTTCTATCCCTCGTCCTTGAACACCTGCACGGCATCGTCGCCGAGCTTCCTCACGTCGTCGGGAAGGTCGTAGTCATCGTTGTATTCGATGACAAGACCGTCGTTGGCGAACGTGATCTTGTACAGCTCGCCGCCGAGCTTGCCGTCCTTGACGTTGCCGACCATCTCTTCGAGCATGTGCTCCCAGTGGTACACCTGCGAGGCGACCACGATCTCGGGTGCAATGCTCGTTTGATTCGCCTGGGTGCCAAACCAAGGAATTCCTTCGGTCTTGGCAACACCGATCGCACCAACCACCATCTGGGCCGTTCCGGTGAGCACGTTCGCTCCGGCGCCGATGAGCGACTGTGCCGCTTCAGCGGCCAGGGCCACGTCGCTGAACGAGTCGATGTAGTTGACATTCACGGTCGCGCTCGGCTTGTTGACGAGGACGCCGGCCTTGAATCCGTCGACGTAGAGCTTCGCATCCCCGACCTCGATCGGGCCGACGATGCCGACGTTGTCATTCGTTGAAAGCGCCGCGGCCATGATCCCCATGACCCGTCCACCCTCGTCTGAGGCAGCTTCGTATGCGTAGACGTTGGCGGCGCCAAACGTGTCTGCCGACGTGCCCCATGCGAAGGACGTCTCGGGGAAGTCCTTTGCGATCTCCGAGATCGAACCGCCGTACTGCGAGCCATGTCCGATCACGAGGTCGAAGCCCTGTGATGCGTAGTCACGGATAGCGACGGCCGCGTCGTCGACGACGAACGTTCCGTCGGTGACGGCGACCTCGCCGATGACACCGTCATCCAGCAGGAGATTCGCTGCATCGACCATCGATTGCGTGAAGGCAAGGTCGTTCGCTGCTGACGGAGCCACGATCGCGACCTTGAAGTCGCCTCCGTCGCCCGAATCGCCTCCGTCGTCACTGCTACATGCGGCGGCAATGAGCGCGAACGCCGCGATCAGAACTACCAGTTTGATGCTTTTTCTCTTCAAGGTTCCTCCTCTATTCGTGGACCACTAACGGTCCCTATTTCCCTCTTGTGAATGGCTTGGTCAATGCCGACGGCGCCCGGAAGCGCCTGGCGACGAACACCAGAGCCAGGATCGTGATGATGGCCGGAGCCATCGCTGCGATGTTGGAGAGGTCCCGCGGGATGATCTCCAGAGTCTTCAATTCCAGCACCAGAGCGTTGACGAAGCCGAACAGCAATGCGCCGAGCATGATGCCGATCGGGCGCCAAGCACCGAAGTAAACGAGAGCGATGGCGATGAACCCCGCACCGTTTGTCAGGTTCTGCTGGAAGATGCCGAGCGAGATGGCGAGGACACCGCCGGCGAGTCCGGCAAGCGTGCCTCCGATGATCTGCGTGGCGTAGCGGACCCCCGAAACGCTGACACCGAGCGTGTCTGCTGCGTCGGGATACTCGCCGACGGCACGAACGTTCATACCGAACGTCGTCTTGTTCATGACGAACGTGGCGACGGGAATGGCTGCGAACGCGAGATAGATGACCAGGTTGTGCTGGAAAAACATCTCACCGATGTACGGGATGTCGGCAAGGAGCGGCACGTTGACCGTCGGGAACGTGTCGATCGGGATGGGCGTCCCGACGAGCTTCTGGAACAGCAGGTCGCTCATCCCGAGTCCGAAGAGATAGATACCGATACCGCTGATCCCCTGTTCGGCCTTCAACGTCACGGCGATGACGGCTGAAGCGACACCAAGGGCCAGACCAACGATGCCGGCTGCGAAGAGCCCGAGCCACACGTTGCCGGTCTTCAGCACGGCGTAGTACCCGGTGAACGCACCGAGCAGCATGATCCCGTCGACGCCGAGGTTCAGGACGCCGCTTCGCTGACCGAACGTCTCACCGAGAGAGGCGAGGAGCAGCGGCACGGCGAGGCGGATCGCAGAAGCCACGACTGCGATCATCACGGCGGTGGTGAAGACTTCGCTCATGACGAGTCCTCCGGATCGAACGAGTGAGTTCCATCGGGCGCGGCGTCATGCACCGCGCCCATGCCGGCAGCGGCGTGGTCCTCCGAATCATCTTCGCTATCGGATTTGGCGAACGCTTCCTCGCTCGTATCGACGGACAGCAATTTCGCCCGATACCGGTCCGCGGCCACGACGAAGATGACCACAAGACCGTTCAGAGCGACGATCAGAGCCGATGGAACCTGCACGGCTCGTTGCAGGGCCTGGCCTCCGACGATCAGACCTCCGAACAAGAAGGAGGCAGGGATCGTCCAGAGTGGATGGAGACCACCGAGCAACGCCGCAACGATGCCGTTGAAGCCTGCGCCGCCCGTGAATCCCATGGTGGAGCCGTCGGTGACCATCCGATGGCTCTCGCTACCGAACACGAGAACAGCACCGGCCAATCCGGCAAGTGCGCCGGACAGGGTGAGGGCGAGGGCGATGGTCCGACGCACCGGGATGCCGGCGTATCGGGCGGCATGCTCGCTGAGACCGACGGCGCGAAGACGATATCCGAGCGGTGTCCGCCACAGGAGGTAGTACGTCGCAATGGCACAGAGCACTGCCAAGACAGGTCCGATATGGAGACGATCGCCGAACAGAATCGGGAGGTCGGCGGATTCGGCGAGCCTCGCAGTCTGGGGGATGCGGGTGCCTCGCTCGATCTCGGCCGGGTCGATGAGCGGACCGCGGAGCAAGTACGCCATCAACTGCACGGCCACGATGTTCAGCATGATCGTGCTCAGGATCTCGTTGACGCGGTAGTAGGCCTTCAATGCACCTGGGATCCAACCCCACAAAGCACCACCGATGACCCCGGCGATGAGGACTAGGGGGACCATGATGATTGCCGGCATCTCCGGCAGGTACAAAGCGGCCATCGTGGCGAAGAGACCGCCGAGAACCATCTGACCTTCGGCCCCGATGTTGATGACGCCCGCCCGGAAGGCGATCACGATTCCGGTTCCGACGAACAAGAGCGGCGTGGCCTTGAGCAGCGTTGCGATCAGCGCATCGCCGGAACCGAACGCACCGATGAACATCTCGGAGTAGCCCTTGAAGGGATTGGCTCCGAGGAGGACGAGCATGATCGCCCCGAAGAGAAGGGCTGCGAAGACGGCGAGAACCGGGATGCTGTAAGCGAGATAGCGGCGTTGTTTGTTGCTGAGGTTGATGCTCATGCCACAGTCACCTGATGATCCCCTTGACCTTCCAGCGAAGCCGTCGAACGGATGATTGTCGATTGGTTGACGAATTGTCAAACCGAACGAATGGGGACGTGTCCCGAGCCCTCATTTCCGGATCGCGTTCAGATAGTTGTAAATCGTGATCCTGCTCACGCCCATCATGTCGGCGATGTCTTCGATCGACCTTCGAAGTAGAAAAGCGCCCCGTTCGTCGAGGAGGCGGACCGCCTTCTGCTTCCCGGTGCGATCGAGGTCGGGGAGCGGCGCCCCGAGCTCCTTTTCGATGCGCTCAACGAGGTTATCGAGAGCGTCGGCGAGCGAGCCGATTCTGGCGCAGGCGACCGTCTCCCCTTCCCACTCGATCGGGACGTCGAGAGGCCCGGACTCGGATGGATCCACGATCGTTGCTCCGGTGGCCTCGAGCACAGGCCGAATAGCCGCTGTGAAGGGATGCTCTCCCATCAGGACGCAGGACCGCAATCGATCTGGACCGTGACCCGGGTCGAGCCAGCCTCCATCGCGGCATTCAGCATGTCGCCGAGCGCCGTCACGACCTCATCCGTGGCTCCTTCGATCGTGGTACCGAAGGCTCCGATGCTGGGTTCGAACCCGTGCTTGGCAACCGCGTCGATCGCGGCGAGAACGGCGGGACCGATCGATCCCTCAACAAAAGGTTCGACCATAAATTCAGCGCGGCACCCCGACATCTTGCCTCTCTTGTCAACGGCGGCTCACTGTAGCGCCCGACGGCAGACCTCAGGTCGGGTCGCCTGAATTGACAAAATGTCAACCGAACAGGGATGATACGGTAGAGCACTCTCGAGGAGGATCGACGATGGAGACCACCGCGTTCACCGTTAACGGACTCCTGATCGAAGTCTCCTCCGGTCATCCGCACCTCCTCTCCGCCCTGCGCGAGGAGCTCGGTATCACCTCCCCCAAGGATGGCTGCTCACCATCGGGACAGTGTGGGGCATGCACCGTCCTGCTCGACGGCAAGGCGATCCAGAGCTGCCTCGTCTCGATGGAGAAGGCAGAAGGCAAGACGGTCACGACACTCGAAGGATTCGAGGTTGAAGAACGGGTCCGCCTCGCCGACGCATTCGCGTCGACCGGCGCCCTCCAGTGCGGTTTCTGTACGCCGGGGATTCTTGTCCGCACCAAGTCGCTCATCGATCAGAAAGGCAGCGACCTCGACCACAAGACCATCAAGGGTCGTCTCGGAGCCCATCTGTGCCGTTGCACGGGGTACACGAAGATCTTCGAGGCCATCGACTTGTTGGTCGCCGATGAGGTCGTTCCTCCGCGAGCAGCGACGGGCGTCGGAGACGGTGGTGCGAAGTATGAGGGTGTCGAGCTGGCGCTCGGTGACCGGGGCTACGTAGATGACATCAGGCCCGAGGGTCTGCTCCAGGGTGCCCTGCGTCTGACCGACCACGCCCGCGCCGACGTGCTCCACATCGACACTTCAGCGGCGGAGGCCGTCGAGGGTGTCGTCGGCATCTTCACCGGTGCCGACGTTCCTGGTCGCCTCCATGTCGGGATCATCCACCAGGATTGGCCGGTGTTCATCCCCGAGGGCGGCCGCACCTCCTACTACGGGGACGTCCTGGCGATCGTCGTCGCCGAGTCGAAGGCCATCGCTCGAGCTGCGGCCGATCTTGTCGAGGTCGAATATGAAGTATTCGAGCCGTTCGCCGATCCGCACTCTGCCCTCGCGTCCGACGAGGACGCCGTGTGGGGTCTCGACGGCAATGTGCTGTCCCGATCGGTCTACAGCCGGGGAGACGTCGACGCAGCACTCGCCTCCGCTGCGTTCACCGTGCATGAGACGTTCAAGACCCAGCGGGTCGAACACGCATTCCTCGAGCCGGAGTCGACGCTTGCCGTCCCAACCGACGACGGTGGCCTCCACGTGTACTCGGGCAGCCAGGGCGTCTGGGATGACCGCGCTCAGATCGCTGCGATCCTCGATGTCACCGAACAGTCCATCACCGTCGAACTCGTCTCGAACGGCGGGGCCTTCGGGGGCAAGGAGGACATGTCGAACCAGGGCCAGACGGCGTTGGCTGCCTTCCTCCTCGGCCGCCCCGTTGCCTGCACACTCACGCGAGAACAGTCATTCCGCATTCACGCCAAACGTCACCCCATCGAGATCGAAGTCTGGGCCGGATGTGACTCCGACGGTCATCTCACCGCACTCCGCTCGCGGATGATCGGTGACTCGGGTCCCTACGCCTCGGTCGGAATGAAGGTCCTCGAACGAGCCGCCGGCCACATGAGCGGCCCGTACGTCGTTGACAACATCGACGTCGATGCGGTCGCCGTTCGCACGAACAACCCCGTCTGCGGGGCGTTCCGTGGGTTCGGCGCAAACCAGGCCCAGTTCGCCATGGAAGGCGTTGTGGACCGGTTGGCAGAAGCGGTCGGTATCGACGGCTGGGAGATGCGGTCACGCAACATCATCGAGCCGGGGGTTGAGTGGGGACCCGGTCAGATCATGGACGACGGCTCCCGCGGAATCCGGGAGTGCCTCGACGCCGTCAAGCCCGCATACGAGAAGGCGAAAGCCGATGGCAAGGCGGTCGGACTCGGCATCGCGTTGAAGAACTCGGGACTCGGGAACGGATTCCTCGAGATCTCGAAAGCCGTTGTTCGCCTCGAAGACGACGGATCGGTCGAGGTCCGTCACTGCTGGACCGAGATGGGTCAGGGCGTCCACAACGTCGCTCTCCAGGTCACAGCGGAAGAACTCGACGTGGATCCGAACAAGATCCGGGTCGTTGTCGACACCACACGGGAACTCGGAGCGGGACAGACGACGGGCTCTCGTGGAACGGTGATGGCGGCTGGTGGAGTCGCCGACGCCTGTCGGGTCGCGAAGGAACAGGGCCTCGAGACCGGTGTCGACTACTACGGCGAATACCGCGTTGATTGGACGAATGCGCTGGAGGAAGGCCTCGATCATCCGATCATCCACTCGGCGTTCGGCTACGCCGCACAGGTGGCCATCCTCGACAAGGACACCGGATCGATCGAGAAGATGGTCGCGGCCCACGATGTTGGCCGAGCGGTGAACCCGAACCTCGTCGAAGGGCAGATCGAAGGCGCCGTGCACATGGGAATCGGCTACGCCCTCACCGAGGAGTTCCCAACCGACGACCTCGCACGGCCGACGAAGCACACGCTCCGCAGCCTCGGGATCCTGCGGGCCAAAGACATGCCGGAAGTCGAAACCATCATCATCGAGGTTCCGCAACCCCGTTCGCCGTACGGAGTCAAGGGCGTCGGCGAGATCGGTCTCGTGCCGACCGCCGGGGCGATCGCAACTGCCCTCTACGAAGTCGACGGACTGCGAAGAACCAGGACCCCGATGGGCGTCCACCAACCCATCCAGGAGAGGAGCACCTCATGAACAACGTCACGCCCGGACTGGTCTGTGCCCACACGCATCTGTACTCCGAACTCGCTCGCGGCATGCCGGCCCCACCGGAGGTGGCCACGGATTTCCAGGGGATCCTCGACCAGGTCTGGTGGCGTCTCGACGCCGCCCTCGACCTCGAGATGCTCGAATGGTCGGCCAAGCTGGGAGCGCTCGAAGCACTCGAGTCCGGCACGACCGCGATCATCGACCACAACGAGACCCCCAATGCCATCGAAGGCTCGCTCTCGGTCATCGCTGATGCCTGCGAAGAGGTCGGCGTTCGGGTCGTGACGGGGTACGGGGTCAGCGACCGGAACGGATCCGACGGCGCCAAACGGGGTCTCGAGGAGAACCGGCGGTTCATGGACGAGGGAGGGCGCTGCCTCGTCAGCGTCCACGCCGCCTTCACCTGCACCGATGAGTCACTTCAGGGTGCTGCAGCCCTCGCCGACGAGTACGGCGTTGGTGTCCACATCCACGTTGCCGAGGGTCCAGGGGATGCGGACGCACCTGAGCGCCTCGAAGGCTTGACGAACGACCGCTGGCTGCTTAGCCACTGTGTCTATCTCCCCACCGATCATGACCTCAAGGGCACGATCCTTCACAACCCGCGCTCCAATCTGAACAACGGCGTGGGATACGCGAACCCGGCACGCTTCGCCAACCCGGTGGCACTGGGAACCGACGGGATCGGCGCCAACATGATCGAGTCGTTCCGCCTCGCCTACGTGATGCAGCGTTCCGTCGACGTGACCGCCGGCCCAGATCCGGCCTGGTCATGGCTCGAGGAGGGTTGGAACCTCGTCCCAGAGGCCCGCGGTGACCAGGTCACGTGGTCATATGACCCGATGGATCCGTGGCACATCGCATTCACCGCGGGGATCCGCCCCCTTGAGGTGAAGGTGGACGACGAGGTCGTCTACGCCAACGGAACGACAACCAGAGTCGACGCCGAAGAGATCAGAGCCAAAGCAAGAGAGCAAGCAGCACGCCTGCACGCACGCCTGTAGTCGAGAGGAGACCTCGTATGTCGGACCGTTTCCAGCCAATCACGATGGAGCAACTCACCGACTGGGTCTTCACCGAACTCGAGGAGAAAGACTCGATATTCGGCATCCCCCGGCGTGCGTTCTTCACACCTACCGAGACCGACCGATTCCGCCAGCCGAACTACGACGTCACGCTCGATACGCCCTTCGGCGTTGCCGCCGGGCCTCATACGCAGATGGCGCAGAACATCGTCGTGGCATGGCTCGTCGGAGCGCGCTTCATCGAGTTGAAGACCGTTCAGACGCTCGACGAACTCGACGTCAACAAGCCCTGCATCGACCTCGAAGACGAGGGCTACAACGTTGAATGGTCTCAGGAACTGAAGGTCTATCAATCCTTCGATGAGTACCTGCGCGCGTGGGTGCTGATCCACGCTTTGCACCACAAGCTTGGCTTCCCGGGCGATGCACCCGGCATGATCTTCAACATGAGCGTCGGCTACGACCTGCAGGGGATTCTGAAACCGAACGTGCAGTGGTATCTCGACGTCATGGACGATTCCTCCGGATACATCGAGCCGTTCATCGACATCGTCGCCGAGCGTTACCCCGAGGTCCGGGACATCGACATCCCGTCGCAGGTCTCGAACACGATGACGCTGTCCACGATGCACGGTTGTCCTCCAGAGGAGATCGAGCAGATCAGCTCCTATCTGCTCGAAGAGCGCGGGTTGAACACGTCGGTGAAGTGCAACCCGACGCTGCTCGGCGCCGAGCGTGTTCGTGGGATCATCAATGACGAGCTTGGTTTCACCGACGTCGTGATCCCCGACGAAGCGTTCGGTCACGACTTGAAGTATGTCGATGCCGTCCCGATGTTCCACAACCTGAAGCGCATCGCGAAGGAGAAGGACCTGACGTTCGGGCTGAAGCTCTCGAACACGCTCGAGGTCGAGAACCACCGGATGGAGTTCCCAGACGACGACATGATGTACATGTCCGGTCGGGCACTCCATGCCGTGACGACGAATCTCGCTCTGAAGCTCTCCGAGGAGTTCGACGGCGACATGTTGCTGTCATTCGCAGGCGGCGCCGACGCGTTCAACGTCAGCGACCTGCTCCGCTCCGGCATGACCACGATCACCGTGTGCTCTGACCTGCTCAAGACCGGGGGCTACTTGCGTTTCCCACAGTATCTCGAGGAATTGAACCTCCACCTCGACAAGGCATCGGCGTCGAGTCTTGCCGACTTCGCCGGCGATGACCCGGTCGCGAACCTTCGCAAGTACGCGGGGGATGTGCGCGAGGACTGGCGCTACCGAAACGAGTCATTCCGAACGGACCGCTCCAAGACCGACCGGAAGCTCGGACTCTTCGACTGCATCGAGGCGCCGTGCGTTGATGAGTGCCCCGTGTCTCAGGACGTTCCCGCCTACATGCGTGCGGTTCGTGAGGGTCGATTCGACGACGCCGTCGAGATCACCCGTGCCGACAACCCGGTGCCGTCCATCCTCGGCAGGGTCTGTGACCATCTCTGCGAGACCACGTGTATCCGGACACATCTCGATCAGCCGCTTGCGATCCGTGACATGAAGCGGTTCATCATGTCGCATGAGGCCATGCCGCGCGTCCCGGAGCATGCGGAACCGACCGGAGAGAAGGTCGCGATCATCGGTGCCGGCCCTGCGGGTATGGCGGCCGCCCAGGCACTCGGGATCGCAGGCATCGGTTCCACGATCTTCGAAGCCCACGCTTACCCGGGTGGGATGGTCGGTGGAGCAATCCCCGAGTATCGCCTTCCGCAAGAACAGATCGACAAGGACATGGCGATCCTCGAAGAACTCGGTGTCGAGGTCCGCTATGAGCAGACCGCCGGCAAGGACTTCTCGCTCGAGGACCTTCGCGAGGAGGGTTTCGACCGGGTCTTCGTGGCAGTCGGAGCCCAGCTCCCCAAGTATCTCGGCGTCGACG
>JBLWQS010000018.1:0-12220 GCA_048452705.1 Acidimicrobiia bacterium | reverse complement strand
CGTACTACGTCATACGTCGGACGTACTACTGCCTGTTGTCTCCCCGATCCTCGCCAACCCCGCCGATTTCAGAAGTGCGGGTTACGAAAGACACCGCTATTAGGAGAGCGCCCATAGCCTGATGGACCTCATGGGCTTCCCCATGCGGTATCCCCGCCTTCTCATCGTGTTGTTCGTCGCGCTCGGCCTCGCCGCGCTCTCGACGACACGCGCCGCTGCCGCGGACGAGGACGCCCTCTCGGATGCGCTTCGGCAAGTCGAGACGCTCGCCAACATCTCTCAGCAGGCGGCGACGGATGCTGAACTGGCTCGCCGAGGCGGGGCCGTCGAGTTGCTTGCCGAACGGGTGGGTCTCGACCACGTCGACGCCGGCATCCTTCTGGATGCCGTGGCGGCCCGCGTGGTCTCGGTGGCCGGAGCCGGCGAGAGAGCAGGAGTCCTCGAGCGTCCCGAGATCGCCGTCCTGTTCGACATGATCCTGGAGTTCGTGAGGTCGGCCGATCCGCAGTCCGACCAGGCGTTCGCCAAAGCGGACTTCCTCGCAGAGCGGGTCGTCGCCGCTGCCGAGCTTCTGGCCGAGTCGGAGCGCACCGCGATGGATGCATTGCTCTCGACGACGGCAATCCCTGTCGCCGGTCCCGTGGAGCGGTGGCGACCGATCGTCGAGCAGTACTTCGCCACGGAGCGGATCGACGAGGCGTTGTCGATCATCGATTGCGAGTCGAACGGTGATCCCAACGCCCGCAACCCGAGGAGCAGCGCGTCTGGCCTCTTCCAGTTCCTCGATCGCACGTGGTCTCATTCCTCAGAGCAAGCGGGTTTCGAGGGGGCCTCGCCGTTCTTACCCGAAGCCAACATCGCTGCGGCCGCATGGCTCGTTGAGTACTCGCTCGGTGTCGGAGACTCGCCCTGGGCGCACTGGACGTGTCGACCATGACTCGGGCACGAAGTCAGATGACCGTCGTTGCGGCCGACCTCTCCGGATGGTGCGTCTACAACGGGATGTTGCCGTGCTTCCTTGGAGGCGTCGCCTCTCTCTTGTTGCGCAGCATCTCGAGAGCACGGATCAGACGGGGCCTCGTCTCGCGCGCCTCGATGACATCGTCGATGTAGCCCCTTTCGGCAGCGACGTACGGGTTGTTGAAACGATCCTCGTAGTCGTCGATCAGCCGCTGCCTCTCGGCCTCCACATCATCGGCCTCTCGAATGTCCCGCCGATGGATGATGTTCACAGCGCCTTTCGCTCCCATGACGGCGATCTCGGCTGTGGGCCATGCGAATGCGATGTCGGCGCCTATCGCTCTGGCGTTCATGACCAGGAATGCTCCTCCGTATGCCTTGCGGGTGATCACCGTCACCCTCGGCACGGTTGCCTCTGAGAACGCATAGAGAAGCTTGGCCCCGTGGCGGATGATCCCTGCGTGTTCCTGGCCGACGCCGGGGAGGAAGCCGGGCACGTCGACGAGTGTCACCAGCGGGATGTTGAAGGCGTCGCAGAACCGTACGAACCTCGCACCCTTGGTCGATGCATCGATGTCGAGCGTTCCGGCGAGAGCAGCCGGCTGGTTTCCGACGACGCCGATCGTGTAGCCGTCGAGTCGGGCGAATCCGACGATCAGGTTCGGGGCGAAGTGCTCGTGCACCTCGTAGAACTCTCCATCGTCGACGATCGAATGGACGACCTCGACCATGTCGTACGGTTGGTTCGGTGAATCCGGGATGATGGTGGTGAGCAGCTCATCCTTGCGGTCGGAACGGTCGAGCGGTGTGAAGAACGGAGCAACTTCCATGTTGTTCTGCGGCAGGAACGAGAGCAGATAGCGGACCTCGTCCATGGCCGACCGGTCGTCTGGAACGACGAAGTGGGTGACACCGGATCGGGTTGCATGAGCATGCGCGCCTCCGAGCTCCTCCATGGTCACGTCCTCACCGGTGACGGTTTTGATGACCTCCGGGCCGGTGATGAAGAGGTGTGACGTTCCCTCGACCTGAAAGACGAAGTCGGTCATGGCCGGTGAGTAGACGGCACCACCGGCGCAGGGTCCCATGATGATCGAGATCTGGGGGATCACTCCCGAGGCGCGGACGTTGCGTTCGAAGATTCGTCCGTAGCCGTGCAGCGCCGCGACGCCCTCCTGGATCCTTGCGCCGCCCGAGTCCTTGATCCCGATGATGGGTGCGCCGTTGTCCATCGCGAGGTCCATCACCTTGCAGATCTTGTCGGCGACGGCCGCGCCAAGGCTCCCGCCGTACGTTGTGAAGTCCTCCGCGTAGAGGAAGACCGTTCGACCGTCGACTTTGCCGTAGCCGGTGATGACGGCATCTCCGAACGGACGACTCTCCTCGATGCCGAAGCCCGACGCGTGGTGTCTCGTGAACATGTCGAGTTCCTGGAACGTGTCCTTATCGAGGAGCAGATCGATGCGCTCGCGCGCACAGAGCTTCCCGAGATCGTGCTGACGATCGACGGCGCGCTGGTTCACCGGAGTGGTGGCCTGCTCGCGCAGTGTTCGTAGCTTCTTGATGTGGTCTTCAGTGCTCACGGTTCTCCCGTTAGTCTCATGTTCTGACCATCGAGGTGGATGATTGGCTACACGATACGCAGTTGTCGAACTCGAATCGGTCGAATCCACCCAAAATGAGGCTCGCGAACGCTTCGAAGGCTCCGATCCCGTTCTCGTGATCGCCGGCCACCAGACAGCCGGAAGGGGCCGGCTTGGTCGTGAATGGCTCGAACCGGACCGGGCCGTGTTCGCATCACTTGCGTTCGAACCTGCCTGGCCGGTCGAGGCCTGGAGCCTGATACCACTCGCTGCTGGCTTGGCCGCCCGATCGGCCATCGGTGCGATCGCAGGTGTCACGGTGGGCCTGCGCTGGCCCAACGACCTCGTCATCGACGCCGGGAAGATCGGCGGATTGCTTGCCGAGTCGGGTGATGGGATCGTGATCGCCGGATTCGGACTCAATCTGGTGTGGGAGGAACCGATCGACGGTGGCGCCGCATTGTGCGGGACAGCCCCGGCGCCGGGAACCGAACGGGAGATCGCCGCAGGTTGGGCTGATCGGCTCCTGACTTCGATGGCACTCCCAACGGACGACTGGGGTATCGACGATTACCGGACCGCGTGTGTCACGATCGGTCGATCGGTCTCGTACACATCCGGATCCGGGACTGCCGTTGCCGTATCCGACGAAGGTTCGCTGATGGTTGAGACGACCGGCGGCGTCATCGCGGTGCACAGCGGGGAAGTTCGGCTCCATGACCGGGCTACGCTCTCGACGAATCCGAGGAGGAACTGATGGGCATCTCGAAAGCAGTCGTGACCGGTGGAGCCGGTTTCATCGGCTCGAATCTTGTGAACCGCCTCATCGACGAGGGCACCGAAGTGCTCGTTGTCGACGACCTCTCGACCGGGATGCTGTCGCGCCTCGCCGATGCACGCAAGTTGGGGCATGTCCACTTCCATCAGATCGACGTTCGCGCCGCGGAACTGCGAGATGTCTTCATCTCCTTCGCCCCCGAAGTCGTGTTCCATCTCGCCGCTCAGATCGACGTACGCGCATCCGTCGCCGACCCGGTTACGGACGCGTCGATCAACGTGCTCGGCACGATCAACGTGCTGCTTGCGGCCCGCGACGCAGGCGTCGATCGAGTCGTGTTCTCATCGTCCGGCGGGGCAACGTTCGGTGACACCCCATCGATCCCGACGAATGAGACGATCACGAGGAGGCCGGATTCGCCATACGGCGTATCGAAGAAGATCGTCGACGACTACCTGGATTACTTTCAGAGGACCGCCGCCCTCGACTACGTGTCACTCGGCTTCGCCAACGTGTACGGGCCGGGGCAGGATCCCGCAGGCGAGGCCGGCGTTGTTGCCATCTTCTCCGGAGACCTCCTGGCCGGGCGGACTCCGACGATCTACGGAGACGGACTCCAGACGCGTGACTACGTCTTCGTCGAGGATGTCACCGATGCCTGTTGGCGTGCAGCGCTCCAGGGTGGGGGTCGCTACCTGAACATCGGGACTTCCGTGGAGACGACCGTTGTCGACCTCTACGACAAGATGGCCAGGATCGTCGGGTCTTCGGTGCGTCCGGATCACGCCGCCGCTCGGGCAGGCGAGCAGCGCCGATCGGCCCTCGACGCGACAGCCGCCAAGGAGGCCCTCGGGTGGGAGCCATGGACGAGCCTCGACGACGGTCTCGCCCAGACCATCGACTGGTTTCGGAAGCAGTAGTCCGTAGTCCGTAGTCCGTACTTCGGTCCTGCTCACAGCTCACAGCTCAACGAAACATGTCTTCTTCTGGGGGTCTTACCAGGTCGGTTGCTCGTCCGTCTCCGGTCAGTTCGAGGCCACGGATGACGGCGGCGGGTATCCCGTCGGCTTTCCCCATGACGAGGTCGGCTGCCGCTGCGATCTCATCGACGATCGCGATTTCGGTGACGTTCATCGTGCGGCCGTGGGCATCGGTTTCGCCCCGCAGGTCGAGGATCGCCGGGAGTCCCGAGACACCGATGGCGACGTCGACAAGTCCGCGTCGCCATGGGCGACCGAACGTGTCGGTGACGACGACGGCGATCGAGCGTTCCATCATTCGTTCGATGCGGAGTCGGATGCGGTGTGCCGAGCGATCCGGGTCGACGGGGAGAAGAACCGCCAGGCCGTCTGCCACGTTTGAGCGATCAACCCCCGCGTTCGCGCAGATGAATCCGTGATGGGTCTGGGCGATGAGGAGATCGCCGCGCCGCCTCAGGATCGAGCGAGCTTCACGCTCGGCTAGCTTGCGATAAGCCCGGTCATCGGAGGCCGGTTCGATTCGGCCTTCGGCCTTGGAGACGACCTTGTGAGTGATCACGAGGACGTCGCGGTCGGACAGCGCGATCTTCGAAACCTCCAGGCCCTCGACGATGAGGGCTGCGAGGTCGTCCCCTGGAACGACTTCGGGGATGCCGCGAATCGGGTGGATCTCGATGCTCATGTGAACGTCTCCTTGAACCATTCGGCGAATCGGTGGGCTTCGTCATCCGAACCGAGGCGCGTGTCGGTGGCGTGGATCTTGACCGAAGTGGAGAGCGTCTGCACATCTGAAGCGTCCTCGATATCGATGACGAGATCGGAAATGAGACCCTCATATGCTGAGAGAACTCCGGCGTTCCCCAGAGGGAATCCGAGAGATTCCAGAACCCGATCGGCCGGTCCTTTGAGCGCCTTGCCCCCGAACAGAGGGCTGATGGCGATGACCCGATCCTTTTCGACGATGGCCCGGCGAATCCCGGGGATCGAGGTGATCGGACCGATCGACAGGGGTGGATTCGATGGGGCGATGACGACGAGGTCGGCGGCAGCGATTGCCTCAACGACCCCGGGCGCGGGCACCGCACGCTCGGCGCCCGTGTACTCGATCTCAACGACACGGTCGCGGTGCCCCCGCTCAACGAAGTACTCCTGGAACGCGAGCCACGTACCGTCGGCGACCCGGACTCTGGTCCGGACCCGGTCGTCGGTAGCGGGGATAATCCGGGTTTCGACGCCGAGAGCCGAGCGAATCTGTTCCGTTATGTCAGAGAGCGAATGGTCGGATGCGAGCATCCCGGTTCGGAACAGACACGTGGCAAGATCGCGATCACCGAGCCGAAACGTGGTGTCGACGCCGAGCGTCTCGAGCTGATCCATCGCGGCAAAAGAGTCTCCGTCGATGCCCCAACCGAAGGGCCCCTCGATGCCCGCGAGCGTGTAGAGAACGGTGTCGAGATCGGCCGACACGTGGACGCCGTGGACCAGTTCGTCGTCTCCCACGTTGCCGATCACGGTGAGCCGGTCGCCGCCGAAGATCCGTCTGAGAGACCGTGCGCCGCGCGCTCCGCCGACTCCGCCGGTCAGGAGAACGGCGAAAGGGTTGGAATATGCCGAGTTCGGTCCTTGAATGGCCTCGTTCATGTCATCTCCGGAGGGCACCCGCCCAGTATCTGTTACAGCTGTGATCGTCGCTCGACGCGGTGCCGATCTTCCAGCGACCATCGAGTCGATCCAGCGCCAAGTGTACGAAACACAGCGGATCATCGTGGTCGGTGGGGATAAGGACGCGCGCCAGGTCGCAACTGCCCATGACGCTGAGTGGATCGCCGGACTCGGTACCTTCATCGAATCCGGCACCGATGCCACTCATCTGTGGTTCGTTCTCGACGGTGTACGCCCCCGACCGGACGCCCTCGGAGCATTGGTCCGCGGACAGGCGCGTCTCGATGCCTCGGTTGCCGGTTCGAAGATTCTCGACGAGGCGAATCCCGATCGTCTGTTGTCGGCCGGATTCGCGACCGATGTGTTCGAGACGCCGTACACGGGCCTCGACGAGGATGAGCTCGACCAGGGTCAGTACGACGTCGTCCGGGACGTTGCCGCCGTCGGAGGACAGTCGACGCTCGTTCGAGCGGACCTTGCTCGTGGTCTCGGCGGCCCGGATGCCTCCCTGGCGCCATCCGCCGCTGCCGTCGACTTCTGCCAGAGAGCCCGGCTTCGAGGCGCTCGGGTCGTTGCTATTCCTTCATCGGAAGTGCTCGCAACCGACGATCGAGAAGATCTCGATCGATGGAGGGAACGCGCCGGACGTATCCGAGCGATGATCAAGGTCTATGGACCTTTGACGCTGCTCTGGGCCCTCCCGATGGCGTTCCTCTCCGGCTTCGCCCAGTCGTTCCTATCGCTCTTCCTCGGTCGGTGGCGGTTCTTCCATTGGCTACGGGCGTGGCTCTGGAACGTCGTGAAGTTGCCGAACACGCTCCACGAGCGTCGAGCGGCGAGGAAGGGGAGAGTCGTCGGCGACTCTGAGCTCTTCAGATACCAGATCAGTGGTTCCGTCGCCCTCAAGTCGGTCGCGGCGGAGCTATCCGACAGTATCCGACGAAGGCTTCCTGGAGAGGATCGGCTCTCGGTCGAGGCGGTCGGTGACGAACTCAGGCGGCCGTCGTTCATCGTCGGGGCGCTCGCCCTGGCGTTCGTCTTCCTCGCGACCAGGAGCATCTGGGCTACCGGTCTGCCGGCTGTCGGATTCAGCCTCCCCTTCGTCGAATCGGGCCCGGGTGCTATCTCCGCGTATGCCGGAGGGTGGAACCCCGCTGGACTTGGGTCGGTCGAGGCGCTTCGCCCATTCACCGCTCTGACCGGCTTCATCCAGACCATCCTCTTCGACAACCGGCGCCTTGCCGAGTACGTACTGACCGCGGGATCGTGGCTGCTCGGTATCTGGGGTGTTGTCCGCCTGCTACGAACATGGGGCGTCCGTGCGGTTGCAGGGACGCTCGCCGGGATCGTCTACGTTGCCGGTCCCGCAGCGCAAGCCCTTGCTCAAGAGACCGCCGTCGGCGTCGCCGTTGCCGTCGGTTTGATCCCCTGGTCCATGCGTTTCGCTCTGGCCTCGTTCCCCGCATCCTGGGGCTCGAGGATCGGGAGGATCGCGGCGGTAGCGGTGATCGCCGGTCTCAGCGCAATGCTCGCACCGCTCACGCTCGCGGTACCGATCGTCGCGCTGCTTCTGTGGGCCCTCCTCAACTTCACCGACGGCACCGCGTGGAGGGCGTTCGGCATTTCTGTGGTCGGTGCGATGCTCGCCGTTCCACTGCTCTTCCCCTGGCTCGGTGTTGCGGATCTCTCCCGGTTCGTCACGGATGGCGAGGCCTACCGGGCGTTGCCGATTGTGACGGCAACCATCGTCGGAATCGCTGCGGCAGCCACACTCGTAGCTGCGCCCCAGCGGCTCGCACTCGTCGCCGGCTGGGGGGCCATCGCCGCCGCAGGAGGAACGCTCCTTGCACGGGCGAACGGTATCGGAGCGGGTCGGGAGATCGAGACCGTCAGTCTCGCGTTCGTATCGCTTGGCATCGCGCTCATCGTCGGTCCGGCGTTCGAAGTCATCACACGAGTGCGTGAGGTGGGGGGATGGCGCCGCGTCGTTGCAGGAGTCGCTGTCGCTGCGGCAGTGTTCCTCGTAGCGGCGTCCACCGTCACGATTCTGGGGGGTCGAGCCGGATATCCAGGTGACGAGTACCGCGAGGCGTTCACCTTCTCAGCGGCCCGGCCCGGTGATCCTGCCGCATCGAGAATTCTCGTCCTCGGGGCACCGGGGAACCTGCCGGGTGACGATCGGACCGTCGCCGGAGCAGCGTATCGCCTCGTGTCTGCACCGATGCCGGAGTCGTGGGAGACGTATTTGCCTTCGGCCAGGGTCGGCGATGACGCACTCGCTCAAACACTGGAATCGATTGTCGGTGGGGAAACGAAACGCGCCGGAGAACTGTTGGCCCCGTTCGGCATTCGTTGGATCGTCATCCTCGCAGAGGATGAGAGGGACCCGTTTGCCGATGCATGGAAGACACTCTTCGTCGGTCAACTCGATCTCGTGCCGCTCGGCGGTGGCCTCTCCAACACGACGTTCGAGAACGAGGCGGAAAACGCCGTTCGCACCATCAGCGCCGAGGGCACACCGTGGACTCGTGTCGGAACCGGATATGAAGGGAAACCGGAGTTTGGGGTTGGCCTCGAAGTGAGAGAGAACGCAAACGATCGATGGGGCCCCGGTGACTGGGAACAGATCGGTTGGGCAAACGGAACGACAGCAGCCGCCGGCACGGTCGGATTCGAGCCGATCGAAAGCCGACGTCGTCAGGCAATCGCCGCCGGGGTATGGCTCGTTGCTCTCGCCGGCGTTGCATGGGCTGGAAGGAAGTTCGGATGAGGCGCATAATCGCCGGCATCATCGTCGCCGCCCTCGGAGCACTCGCTCTCACCCAGACCGAGCCGGTCGACGTGCGTCCTCCGGAATTCGGGGCACCGCCTGCTGAGGCGATCGGAGCGACCGGTGATCCGAGCACCTGGTACTGCCCTTGGGTGATCTCGGGCGCCTTGCGTGATTCAGCGTTCAATCTGGCTTCGATGGCCGATGTCAACGCCACGATCACGCTCCCGAACGCGAATCCAACAGAGGAACCGGGCGTCAGCGAGGTCCGGCTTCGCGGACCCGGAGCAAGGAGTATCGACGCCGGCGAGATCGTTCGCCGGGGAACGTCTCCAGGTGTCGTGGAATTCGACGACGGACCGGCAGTCGCGACGACGGCGATGTGGTCGGAGGAGATCATCACGGGGGATCGGTGTGTCACATCGGTTCCGAAGGAATGGCATCTGGTGGGCGGCATCACGGCGGAGGGATTCACCCTCGAACTGCAGCTGTTCAATCCATTCGCAGAGAGCGCCAAAGTCACCGTTGAGGCGATCACCGAATTCGGTAGGTCGCCCCTCGCTGGATTCGAGAGCGTCGACGTGCCCGGACGATCGTGGGTTACCACCGACCTCTCCCGTGTGATCCCATTCCTCGACATGGCCACATTCACCGTGACGTCCGAAAGTGGGATCGTGATCCCCACCCTCGTGCTCAACAGCGAAAACGATGAGGCATCCTGGCCGGGGACGGGTCAATCCACCGTCTGGGACTTCCCCGTCACGAGCCTTCCCGGATTGGAACCAACCCTGGTCATCTCCAACACCGGCAGCGTTGGTGCCACGGTTGCGATCGACCTCTTCACACCGGAGGGTCCGATCCCCGATGCCGACGGACGGATCCTCGCGCCGCTCGAGCCGTTGCGAATCCACCTGTCAGACCTTGCAGAGCCACCGTTCGCCGTGCGCGTACGGTCGAATGCTCCGATCGGAGCCGTCATCCAAGCCGCCCCGGAAGGGACATTCCCGCGTACCGACGTGATCGAGTATGAAGAAGAGACCGCCGTTGAGGAGTCGACCGATGACGCCTCGGCCGACGAGACAACCACCGATGAGGAGACGGCCGATGCGGCCGAGGGTGAGGAAGCCGAAGTCATCGTTGTCTACGACGGCTTGGCGGCAATGCCGGGGAACACCGGTCCTCTTGAACGCTGGTTGGTGCCCGGTCTCGGGGTCGTTCCCGGTGCGCAGACGTCGATCTGGGTCCTGAACCCGTCAGGCGAGGAGGCAACGGTGACCGTGAGCCCTCTCGGCGTTTCAGCGGTTCGATCCGAGAAGATCCTGATTCCCGCCGGCCGGTATGTAGAGATCCCCGTTCCCTCGCTCTCTGAATCGGGCAACTCGGGGATGCTCATCGACGCAAGCCTGCCGGTCTCGGTGGCTGTATCGATCGCGGGACCTCAGGGTGTGGCGTTCATCGGTGGTGTCGGCGTCGGATGACGGTCTCGAAATACTTGGTTCGTACCTCCTCGACCCCTAACTTTGCGTGGCCATGACTTGCGTACGCTGCTCATCGATCCCCACATCGTGCCTCACCTATGCATACGATCGGCGTGAGGCCTGGCTGGTCGACAGCGAAGGATCACCAGCACTGGGTACTCGCTATCCGCTGTGCACCATCCATGCCGATCGCGTCACGCCACCGGTTGGATGGGTGCTCCACGATCGAAGATCACAACCGACCCTGTTCGCTCCGGGTCTGGCATAGGGGGCGGGATGTCTATCGACCGAGACGTTCTCGAGGCGGTCCGGGAGATGGACGAGCACGAGTTGCGCCGTCTCTACATCCTTGCCAAGGCTCGTCTCGAGGGACGCGGCGTAGAACTGCCGGGATCGGGGCCAGAGGTGAAACTACGCAAGCAGATGGTGCGGTGCGGCAAGGAGACTTGTACCCGGTGCCCGCACGGTCCCTACTGGTACGCCTACTGGAACGAAGACGGAAAGCGCCGATCCCGGTATCTCGGGAAGCTAGAAGACGTCCCAGAAGCGATCACCTGAAGCGGTGAGCCGTGAGCTTTGAGCTTTGAGCATGACCCGTATCAGATGCCGACTACCGAATTACGGACTACGGAGTACTGAGTACGGGCTACTCTTCCAGCCCATGGAAGGCAGAACATGAGTGATGGGCTCCGCTGTAGCACGTGTGGCCAAGACACCGTTATCGAGATCGAACTCAAGCTTCCGGATGGTTCGGAAGTCCTGTTCTGCTCGTGTCACCGGTGTGAATCCAAGTGGTGGAACCGTGACGGCGAGCAACTCGATTTGGATTCACTCGTTGATGTGGCTCGCCGCGAGCCGTAGGTCCCGACTGACCGCCACGCCATCGCTAGCCTTTCGGCCGTGAGCTCCCCTCCCGCGCCCGCCGTTGTCGAGTCTGCTTCTGAGCCGTCAGAGGCCGTCGCTACCGGTGCTTCTCCAACCTGGTTGATCCTCTTGCTGGTCGGTGCGCCGACGTTGATCATCTTGCTCATCATGTCGGGCATTCTCGGCGTCATCGGGTCGGGATCGCTGATTCGATTCCCAGAGATCCTGGTTGCCAACACGCCGACGGGCGGTGACATGGGAGCCCACGTGCTCCTGCCTCAGGTTCTCAAGGACGTGCTCTTGCCATCCGGCCGATTGTTCGGTTGGTCGGGTGCCTGGTACGCGGGATTCCCTGCTCTCTACTTCTACTTCCCGATCCCGGCGCTTCTGACCGTCATCCTCGACGTATTCATCCCATACGGTGTCGCGTTCAAGCTCGTTGCAATCGTCGGACTGGTAGCGCTTCCCGTCGCCACGTACGCCTTCCTCCGGCTTCTCGCATTCTCTCGTCCGATAGCGGCACTGGCTGCGCTCACCGGTTCCATGTTCGTGTTCATGGAGAGCTTCTCGATCTTCGGAGCCAACATCAAGTCGACGCTTGCCGGCGAGTTCTCTTTCTCATGGTCCTTCGCTCTGTCGATCGTCTATCTCGGGATCGTCGCTCGCGATACGCGTCTGGGACGGCGGTTCACGCCGCTGGCGGGGATCGTTCTCGCTCTGACGGCGATGACCCACGTCGTCACAACGATGATCGTGGTTGCTGTTTCGATATCGCTCTTGTTCAGACGGAACGGGCCGCGGACGGTCATCTCGTCATGGGTCGTCGGGTTCGCGATCACAGCGTTCTGGGCGTTGCCTCTCGGCATCCGAGTGCTGCAGGGCATGACGACCGACATGGGATGGTCCCCGGTGACCAACATCGTCGGTGACACGAATCCGGGATCCCCGCTGCCGGGGGAGTTCATACCCATCCTGGTGCTCGGACTCATCGGGATGGTCTGGACGATGCTGCGACGCGATGACGTGATGGTGCTGGCATGGCTCACCCTGTTGCCGCTCGCCGGCTACTTCATCCTTCCGAAGATCGGCATCACCGCCCTGTACAACGCCCGGCTGCTGCCGTACTGGTACTTCGGCGTGTACGT
>JBLWQS010000017.1:0-12461 GCA_048452705.1 Acidimicrobiia bacterium | reverse complement strand
GGTCGCCGATGGGCCGAGTGGGCAGATCGTCGTCATCGCCGGCGGCCAGGTCAGCCCGGGGCTGATGTTGTCGGACACGTCGAGCAGGAGACCGATGTCTTCCGGCCGGCCGTAGCCGTCGAGGATCCGCAGGAGGATGCGCTCGAGCCACGTCGTTCCTTCCCGACACGGTGTGCACTGTCCGCACGACTCGTGGGAGAAGAAGCGGACAAGACGGTGAGCGGCGCCGACCACGTTCGTTGAGTCGTCCATCACGATGACGGCGCCGGATCCGATCATGGAGCCTTGCTTGGCGATGTCATCGATGGTGACGGGCGTGTCGAGGTGCTCGGACGGGACGAACCAGGGAGCCGAGGCACCGCCCGGTACCCACGCCTTGAGTTCTCGGTCGTCGAGGATGCCGCCGCCGACCTCGTAGATCAGTTCACGCCAGGTGATGCCGGCAACGACCTCGTAGTCACCCGGCTTCTTGAGGTGGCCGGACAGGGACATCACGCGGGTTCCCGATGACGTTTCGGGTCCGATCGCTGCGTACTTCGCTCCGCCGTTCTCGACGATCCATGGGACGTTCGAGATCGTCTCGACGTTGTTCACGATCGTCGGCTTCGAGTAGAGGCCTTCAACGGCAGGGAACGGCGGCTTGAGGCGGGGCTCGCCGCGTCGGCCTTCCAGGCTCGACAGCAACGCCGTTTCCTCGCCACAGATGTATGCGCCGGCGCCTAGGTGGACAACGACGTCGAGATCGAATCCGGATCCGAGGATGTTCCCACCGAGGTAGCCGGCTTCGTACGCTTCGTCGATCGCCCTCTGGAGACGGCGAGCCGGCTTTGGGTATTCGCCCCTGATGTAGACGAACGCCTCATGCACGTCGAGTGCGTAGGCGGAGAGGATGATCCCTTCGACGAGTTGATGCGGGTCCCGCTCGAGCAGTATCCGGTCCTTGAACGTGCCAGGCTCGGATTCGTCACCGTTGACGACGAGGTACCGGGGCCGCGTGTCCGGTGGCAGGAATCCCCACTTCACGCCGGTCGGGAACGACGCTCCGCCTCGGCCGCGGATGTTCGATGCCTTGACCTCTGCCGTGACCTCTTCGGGCTTCATCGACTTGAGAGCCTTGCGCAACGTCTTGTACCCATCGGTGTCGACGTAGCGAGCCAGTGTGTGCGAATCGGAAGGATGCGCTTCCATGCGAGTCAGAAGGATCTTCTGAGTCATCGCATACCCCCGGCCTGCGACGACAGCAGACAGCAAACAGCAAACAGCAAACAGCAAGAACTCCCGGATTCGGGCTGTGGGCTGTGGGCTGTGAGCTGTTGGCTCATGTCTTCTCGCCTCCGACCGTTCCGTAGGGAGCGAATGCCGGTAACGCCACAATCGCGCCTTCGGTCTCCTTGGGGCCCCAGTCGAACGATGGCTGTCCGCCGAAGAGCATCTGCATCTCGTCGCCGAAGATGACCGATGGCTCCGCGTCGCGCAGCCACTTGATGAGGTCGCGTGCCTTGTCAGGTTCGAGTCCCTCGACCAGTTCCCAGTTGACTGAGACGGCGGGTGCGCCGCCGCATGCTCCTGAGCACTCGACGTGTTCGACTGAGATCATCCCATCGGACGTGGTCTCACCGTCGAGGACGCCGGTTTCATCTTCGATGGCTTCGAGCACAGCGTCCGCACCACGCAGGTAGCACGAGATGGAGGTGCATACCGAAACGAGGTACTTCCCGACCGGCTCACGCTTGTACATCGTGTAGAACGATGCGACGGCCTGCACCTGTGCGGAGGTCAGGCCGGTGAGTTCGGCGACTTCACGCATGGCATCGTCGGTGACATGGCCATGTTCGAGAGCGGCGATGTACAGAAGCGGCATAACAGCGGACCGCTTCTCGGGGTACTGCCCGATGAGCTCGTTCGCTCGCTCCTGATTCTCGGTGCTCCAGTGATTGATCATCGGTCGACGTCTCCCAGTACGGGGTCGAGCGACGCCAGCGTCGCGATGACATCCGGCACGATCTGGTCGGTCAACATCACGGGCAGCGCTTGCACGATCGCGAACGACGGTGTGCGTGCGTGGAGACGCCACGGTTTCGAACCGCCCTTCGACACGAGATGCATGCCGAGCTCGCCCCTCGGCGACTCGACGGCCTGATAGACCTCGCCGGCCGGTGCCTTGAATCCTTCGGTGAAGAGTTTGAAGTGGTGAATCAGCGCTTCCATCGACTCGTCGATGCGCTTCCGGGGAGGTGGCGTGACCTTGCGATCGTCCGTTCGGTAGTCGCCGGGCGGCATCGTCTCGAGTACCTGTTGGACGATAAGGAGGGACTGGCGCATCTCCTCCATCCGCACAAGGTAGCGGTCGAGCGTGTCGCCGTGCTTCCCGAGCGGCACGTCGAACTCGTACTGCTCGATCCCGCTGTATGGGAACGCTTTGCGGAGATCGAAATTCACGCCCGATGCTCGGGCCGCTGGTCCGGTGACGCCATATGCCTGTGCCTCTTCAGGGGTGATAACACCCACGCCCCGGGTCCGGTCGAGGAAGATGGGGTTGCGGTTCAACAGGTCTTCGTAGTCGTCGAGGCCGGCTCCGACAATGTCGAAGATCCCGTCGATGTCCTCTTCCCAGCCTTCCGGAAGGTCGGCTGCGACGCCTCCGGGGCGGATGTAGTTGTGGTTCATCCGAAGTCCCGTGACCTTCTCGAAGAAGGCGAGGATCGCTTCACGGTCGCGGAATCCGTAGATCATCATCGAGAGGGCGCCGATGTCCATCCCGAACGTCGCGACCCAGATGAGGTGGCTCGCAACCCGGTTGAGTTCGGTCATCAGGATCCGGATGGCCTGGGCTCGGGGCGGAATCTCGACGCCGAGGAGTTGCTCAACGGCGAGCGAGTAACAGAGCTCGTTGTTGAGCGGTGACAGGTAGTCCATGCGAGTGACGTTCGTGCCGCCCTGCATGTACGTCAGATTCTCGGCGGTCTTCTCCATGCCCGTATGGAGGTAGCCGATGATCGGTTTGACACGCCGGATCGTTTCGCCGTCGAGTTCGAGGTGCAAGCGGAGCACGCCGTGCGTTGCCGGATGCTGCGGACCCATGTTGAGAATCTGACGCTCGTCCTCGACGATGGTCGGTTCGTCCACGAAGTCATCGTCGACGGCGATGCCACGTTGAATCTGGAGCGCCGGGTCGATGTCGCGGGGCAAGAGCTCCTGCGCACCCTCGTCGGTGGCGGCGGCGATCCAGTCCGGCTCTTCGGTGCCTGCGACCCAGATGTCATGGGCACGACGCCGTTCAGCGGCGCCAAGGTTCCCGTCCGCCGAACCGGTTGACGGTTCTGGCGTCGGTGCCTGGGCATCGCCCTCGACGGTGTCTGGCGTATCGCTCATGACGACTTGTGTGATCCTTTGAACTGCACCGGCACCGAGCCGACGCTGTAATCCTTGCGCAGCGGATGGCCCTCCCACTCATCGGGAAGCACGATTCGCGTGAGATCCGGATGTCCCTCGAACACGATCCCCATCAGGTCCCAGACCTCGCGTTCGTAGAAGTTCGCACCCGCATAGATCGGAGAGATCGATTGGATCGTCGGGTCATCACCGGGGACACCGGCTTTGATGATCAGCCGTTTCGTGTGCTGCATCGACAGGAGGTTGATGACAACGTCGTAGCGGGGATCACGGTTGAGGTGGTCGACGGAGCAGACGTCGATGAAGGTTTCGAAGCCGGCATCCTTCACGGCCTCAACGAAGGGAATCAGTTCTTCCCGGGGGACGGTCGCCGTGTACTGACGAGATCCGGCGAACGGGTCGAACGATGTGAAGACGACGTTCGGGAACGGTTCCGCGAGACCGGCCATGATCGGATCGTCGGGGAGATCACGAGCAACCGTTTCCTCAGCCGCTTCGTCGGTCTCCAGGGCTTTTTCCTGGGGTGTGGTCTCTTCGGTCATCAGAGGAGCCCCGTGGAGCGGCGGATCTCTCCGGCCATGATCTTCTCTTGCAGCGTCAGGATCCCGTGCATCAGGGACTGCGGCCCGGGTGGGCATCCCGGCACGTAAACGTCGACGGGAACGATCTCATCAACGCCCTGCACAAGGGCGTAATTGTTGAACATTCCACCTGTCGAGGCGCATGCGCCCATGGAGATGACCCACTTCGGCTCCGCCATCTGGTCGTAGACCTGGCGAAGGACGGGAGCCATCTTCTGTGAGAGCCGTCCGGCAACGACCATCAGGTCGGCCTGGCGTGGAGATGCTCGGAAGACTTCCATGCCGAATCGTGCGAGATCGTGATGCGCCGCTCCTGTGGCCATCATCTCGATAGCGCAACACGCAAGACCGAACGTCGCCGGCCACATCGACCGGGTTCTCGTCCAACTCACACCCTTGTCGAGTGTGGTGAGGAGGAAGTTCGGGTTGTGTACTTCGCCGACCATCAGGCAGCCTCCTCGACCTGCGCATCGGGTGCGACAACCCTGCGGTATCGGGCCCGGTGTGCAACGTTCCAGTCGAGGGCACCGCGCTTCCAAACGTATCCGAGCGTCTCAATGAGGAAGAGCATGAAGATCCCGACGGCGGCGATCCCGGCCCAACCGAACTCGTCCATGCGGACGGCCCAGGCGAAGAGGAAGATGATCTCAACGTCGAAGATCACGAACAGCATCGCAACGAGGTAGAACTTCACCGGGAAGCGTTCGACGGGCTCCTGGAGAGGGACGATTCCGCATTCGTAGGGAGCGAGTTTCTCAGGCGTGGGATTGTTCGGGGCAACTCGCCACGACATCCACATGGCGGCCACCGCGAACACAAGTCCGAGGATGAACATCAGAGCTACCGGGAGATACGCAAGAAGATCCATGTACGTGGCGAGAGTCTACGGACAGTCATGCTCCTTGCCCAAAACGAGACGCCCTCGGCGTCGTACTGAGTACTCAGTACTGAGTATCGAGTACTCGGTTGTCGGTAGTCGGTAGTCGGTAGTCGGTGAGGCTGTCCCCCGTCTTGCTCATGGATCATCGCTCAAAGCTCAAAGCAGGATCTGACCCTTCCCTACTCTTACAGACATGATTCGACTTGCTGACCGATCTCTGTTGCGCTGGGCGATTGCCGGCGATGTCGTCGTGCTGGCCATCATCACGATCATTGGCTTCGCGACCCACCACACCCTCGACGCCTATTGGCGGATGTCGGTGACCGTGCTCGTGACGCTGATCGCGTGGGCGGTAGTCGCTCCGTGGTTCGACGCATTCTCAACGACGACGCTGACGCGACCCTCGTCGGTCTGGAAGATCCTGCTGGCCACGGTGGTGGCGACACCTCTTGCGGCGTTCCTTCGAGGATGGTTCCTCGGCATCGAGGTCTCCACGACATTCATCCTCACCGGGATCGCCTTCAACGGACTCGCGATGGTGATCTGGAGGGCGGGACTCGCGGCGTATCTCCGCAGGACGAGCAGACAGCCGACAGCAGACAGCTGACAGCCCCCCCCTCTTGCTGTTGTCTGTTGTCTGTCGTCTGTTGGCTGTTCACTACGCCTTCATCCGACGAACACCGGGAAGACTGACGGCCTTCTCGATCGCGCCGTAGACGTTCTCCGCCATACCTCTCTCTTCGGGTTCGAGGAGGTTGGCCATCACCTTCAACACCCACTCCATGAGCGGCCGCGAGCGCAGACCGACCGTGGTGAGCGTGCGCATGACCGATGGGTTTCCGATCGCCGTGACGAAGATTCGCGCAACCCGGTGGTACGCCGCGTACTCCGTGACGAGAGCCTCGTCGTATGCCGCCAGCGTCGCCGGGTCGTCGGCAGCGATGGCCTCGGCGATGAATCCCGCAGCCAGTCGCCCGGTCTCGTAGGCGTAGTCGATTCCCTCACCGTTGAACGGATTGACGGCACCCGCAGCGTCACCGACCAACACCCAGTTCCGTCCCGTCTTCGGACCGACGGAGAATGCCATCGGGAGCTTGCCCCCGATCGGACGGGCGATCGGGTCCTCGTCGATACTCCAGTGTTCGGGCAACTCCGCGAGATAGGCGTCGAGGATCCGGCTCGTGTTGACGTCCTTCCATCCCTTGAATGTCGAGACGAGCCCGGCTCCGACGTTGATAGTTCCGTCGCCCATCGGGAAGACCCACCCGTATCCGGGCATCGCTCGCCCTTCCCGGTCCCGGATATCGAGTTGACTCTCGATGTACCCGTCGGTCGAGTTGGGACTCTCCCAGTATCCGCGTACGGCGAGACCGAACGGATAGTCACGCCGCCGTTGGGTGCCGAGCTGCCTGCCGAAGCGAGACAGCGACCCGTCGGCGACAACAACGTATTTCGGCGTCACAACCTCCGTCTCCTCGCCCTGACGACGGAGTTCGACAGCAGTGAGGTCACCATCATCGACAATCGCAACGGCTTCGACACCCTGGAGAACCGTGGCACCTTCCGCTTCAGCGAGAGCGGCGACCCGACCGTCGAGATCTGCTCGGCGGAGCGTGGCTCCCCAGTTCGGATAGACGGAATGCTCCGGCCATGGCATCTCGAGCATGATGTCGCCTGCGTAGGAGCGGAGGCCAACCACGCGGTGAACATCCGGCCGATCGAAGTCGAACCCCATATCGATGAGTTGACGTACAGCTCTCGGAGTCAGTCCGTCTCCACAAGCCTTCTCTCGGGGATAGCGCTTCTTCTCAACCAAGGTGACGTCGATGCCAAGCCTTGCGAGCCAGAAGGCAGCCGCGGCGCCTCCCGGACCACCGCCGACCACGAGCACCTGAGGGGATGACGTCATGTCCGCGAGGCTAGGAGTGCATTACGTCGAACGCACGCAGCGTAGAATCGCGCTTCGCGAGTGGAGGATGAAGTGACCAATCAAGGAGCGTTCGCCGGTACCCGGCCGGTCACTTGGCCGCGCGCTGCCGTCGGGGCCGCATTCTTCCTCGGCTTGATGATCGTCCTCTTCGTCGTCCTCCCGAACCAATTCGTCACGTCTGATCCGTCGCAGTTCACGAAGATCATCACGATCGCCTACGTCGTCGTGCTGTTCGGACTCGTAGCCTGGATGGTCGCGGCATGGCAGAACCGAGGACAGTCGGCACCGACGCCGGTAACGGACAAGGTATCTGTGTTCGGCCGACCCATGAGAGAAGGACCGGGTTTCGCATCGTTCGCCGAGAAGGCCGCCCCGAGTCCGCAGCAATCGCCGACCCAAGCGAAGAGCGTTCGTAGCGAGCCTGTCGAGGATGCTTCAGCATTCGGAAGACCCTTGAAGAAGGGGTCGAAATGACAACGGAACTGACAGGTGCCGCCCTCCTTTCTCAGCGGTACGGTGCTCCGATCTGGCTCATCGAACGCTCCGCCGCAGCAAGAGCAAAAGTCTCGCACACGACGAGTGAAGCCGTTCTGAGCGACTGGGCACAGACGAAAGCTTCCGAGACCGCCGCCTCCCAGCCTGTCCCCCCGACCGAAGGGCGGGGGGACGCGTTGGAGCGCAGCGACGAAGCAGGGGGGCAACCGACACCGGAACCTGAACCCGTCTCCAAGCCCGATCCGCTGGCCGGACTCTTCGCTCAACTCAAGGATCCCGCCGACGCTGCGCCATCAACTCCGGAACCATCCTCCGCCGCAGAGGAAGGCGTCAGCGAAAGCGACGATCGGGTTCAGGAGAGCTCCGAGCCCCAGGCTCCGAGTTCCGAGTCTTCTCCCTCCCCCCTTGGGAGAGGCGTCGCCGAAGGCGACGGAGAGGGCCAGACAGGTCCGTCCGAATCCTCCGATCTCCATGAGCCGGAGCCAGATGCCGAACCGTCCCTTGATCCGTTCGCCCTTCGCGAACGCCATCTTCTCCCGGTTCAGAATCGGGCGCTGCGTAGCGTCAAGCGGAGCTTGGTCGAGGCGCAGAATCAGGCGCTTGAGGATCTCCGTCTGGTCGACGACTGGGCACCGGAGGAGAGCATTGTGGCCGTCGAGGTTTCCGAAGCTCTCTCCGTCCTCGCTCGAGAGAGCATGGTCGCAGGATTCGCAGCAGCCGCCGAGATGATGGACACAACGGAGACGCCGCAGCCCGACAACGTCGATCCTGGCGATCCGTCATCCGAGTTCGCCGACGCCCTCGTCGAAGCTGCTCAGGGCTCCGTTGCCCGTTCTCGGGGGACCGGAGCCGGCCATCGCGAGATCGCGTCTGCGTTGTCTCGGGTGTTCCGATCGTGGCGTACCGACGAAGCGGAGCGCAGGGTCCAGTTCGCTTCCCGCTCCGCCTATCACATCGGTGTGACGGCGGCGCTTGCCGACCTCGGTGCAATAGATCTTGAGGTCGTCCCGTCGGGTCGGCCGTGTCTGGAGTGCCCGGCGAACAAGGGTCCATGGACGATCGGCGATGGCCTTCCGAGCGGAACCGTGATGCCGCCGTCGCGCATCGATTGCGCTTGCGCGGTCGTTCCGTCACGCTGACGCGCCAACACTCGTAGAATCGCATCGTGATCAATCGAGAACCGATCCCGTACGCATCGAAAGGCCGATTCCGTCGCATCCTCTGGATCGTCATCGGCGTTGGCTTCGTAGGACTCATCGTGGCGCGGTCCCTCGCCACGCTCTGGACCGACTATCTGTGGTATTCGAGTGTTGGCCAAGTCGGTGTGTGGACGACACTGGTATTCACGCGTCTCTGGCTCGTAATCGCGGCATCTCTTGTCGCGGCGGCGATCTTCTGGCTCAACCTGTTCATCGTCGATCGTCTGTCGCCGCGTCGCGGTGTGATGCCGGGGAGCCCAGACGAAGAACTGCTGATGCGCTATCAAACGTGGGTCGAGCCTCGCTCGGGCCGGCTGCGTCTCGCCGCGGCAGCGTTCTTTGGGATCCTCATCGGTCTCGGCGCAGGTGCCTGGTGGCAGAACTGGTTGCTGTTCTCGAAGGGCGGTTCCTTCGGGCTCGCCGATCCGATCTTCGAGCACGACATCGGTCTGTACGTGTTCGATGTTCCGTTCATGCGCGACGTATTCGGGTGGACGTTTCAGCTAATCCTCGTGCTAACGCTCGTGGTCGTCGCCGTCCACTACCTCAACGGCGGGATCAGTGTTCAGGGTCCAGGGAAGCGCGCCAGTTCAGGGGTGAAGGCACATATCTCGATCCTTCTCGCGGTGCTGGTGCTCCTCAAAGCGGTCGGATACCAGCTCGACAAGTGGGATCTCCTCTACAGCAGCCGCGGTCAGGTGTTCGGAGCGTCGTTCACCGATGTCAACGCCCAGGTCCCCGCGCTGAACCTGCTCATCTTGATCTCGGTCGTCGCCGCCGTGATCCTCCTCGTGAACCTGTGGTTCCGGGGATGGACGCTGCCGCTCGTCGCCGTTGGACTGTGGCTCGTCACGTCGATCGTGGTCGGTGGCGTGTACCCGGCGCTGGTGCAGCGACTGAGCGTCCAGCCGGACGAGGTCAACAAGGAATCGCCGTACGTTGCATACAACATCGAGTTCACGCGCCAGGCTTACGGACTCGGCGACGTTGAGGTCGCGCCGTTCGCCGCTTCACCGGACCTTTCGGCTGATGACCTGGCTGCGAATGGCCCGACGATCAGCAACATCCGCCTCTGGGACCCGGGTGTGCTGAAGTCGACGTATCAGCAACTCCAGAACATCGTCACCTACTACGACATCGGCGATGTCGACGTGGACCGTTACAACATCGACGGTGAACTCACCCAGGTGATGGTGTCGGCCCGAGAGCTTCAAGAGACCCAGATCCCCGCTGAAGGCTGGGTGACCGAGCGTCTGGTCTACACCCATGGGTTCGGTTCGGTGCTGAGCCCGGCGAACGATGTCACCGTTCAGGGTCAGCCGGATTTCCTCGTGAAGGACATCCCGCCGGTCAATCTCTCCGAAGACGAGACGCTCAATATCGAGCAGCCCCGCATCTACTTCTCGGACCATGCGGAGACCGACTACGTGATCGCAGGAACGTCTCAGCAGGAGGTCGATTTCCCGATCGGGTCGAGCGGGGCAGAGGTTGCGACGAACTCCTACGACGGCATCGGCGGCGTCGAGGTTGGTGGCTTCTTCAATCGAGCGGCATGGGCGTTGCGGTTCGGGAATCTCGACACGCTGATCTCGGACCGGGTGAGCTCCGATTCGAAGGTGATGCTCGAACGCAATATCCGATCGCGCGTCGAGCGGCTCGCCCCGTTCCTCTACGCCGATGCCGATCCGTACATCGTCATCGCCGATGGAGAGCTCAAGTGGGTCATGGATCTCTACACGGTCACCGACCGATATCCGTACTCGGCACCGGCGAACACGGCCCGGCTCAACGCCGCACCAGGTCTCCCCGGCCAGTTCAACTACATCAGGAACTCGGTCAAGGCCGTCGTTGACGCGTATGACGGAACGGTCGACCTCTACATCATCGATCCGGACGATCCGGTGATCCAGGCGAACGAGGCGATCTTCCCCGGCGTGTTCCGTTCCCGTGACGAGCTGCCGAAGGAGATCATCGAACACTTCCGGTATCCCGAGGACCTGTTCCGGATCCAGACCGACGTCTACCAGCTCTATCACATGACCGAACCGGAGCAGTTCTTCACCGTATCGGATCCGTGGCAGATCGCCCGTGACCCGTCAACCTCGCCGAGGCCGGCTCTGAGGGGCCGGTTCGTCGATACGGAAGGCCAGGAGTTCACTCCGATGCTTCCGTACTACCTGCTGATGAAGCTGCCGGGTGAGGAGGAGCTGTCGTTCCTGCTGATGCAGCCGTTCACGCCGCGGGGCCGTCCGAACATGGTGTCGTTCATGGTGGCGAAGAGCGGACCACTCGAGGAGTACGGGCGGATCGTTCAATACGAGCTGCCGTCGGACAGCCAGATCGACGGTCCGGGCCAGGTCGGAAACTTCATCAATCAGGATCCGGCGATATCGGCCGAGTTCACCTTGCTCGGTCAAGGTGGGTCGCGCATCATCCAGGGCAACATGCTCGTCATCCCGATCGAGGAGTCGTTGCTCTACGTTCAACCGATCTACATCAGCGCGAGCGACGGCGCATCGAACACGGGCATCCCGGAGTTCAAGCGCGTCGTCGTGTCGTTCAACGGGCAGATCGAGATGAGGGACTCCCTCTCCGAGGCCCTCTCTGCAGTATTCGGCGTTTCCAACGGTGACGGAGACGGCGACGGTGGCGATCCCACCCAACCGCCGACGGGAACGCTCGAAGAGCAGGTGATCGAGTTGCTGGCCCGGGCCGATCAGGCCTTCCAAGAGGCCGAGGCGGCGATGCGTAACGGCGACCTCGTCACATGGGCTCAGAAGATCGAAGAGGCTCAGGCGGCGATCGAAGAAGCGAGCAGTCTCCTCTCGGCTTCGGCCGAGGCGCCACCGGCCGAAGAGGAATCGACCGAAGAGACCACGACCGACGCGTAGGTTTCAACTGGGTGTTGGCCGCTGCTCCGGGACCCGGAGCAGCATCGCTACCGCGATCGCTGCGAGAACGGTGCCGACGGTGAAGGCCGCCGTCGGACTGGCCCTCACCCCATGCTGCGACATCCAACAACAGCCTTCTCATCCGCAACGATGCGATCGGACTTAGTGATGGTTCGGCACGGCCTTTCTCCTCATGGGCACTCGGTCGATGTCCTACGGATCGCAGTGGAGACTGAATCTGCTAGCCAACACATACCTGTACCGGTATAATTGACTCCATGGCAACAGAGGCGTATTCCCGGCATTTGATTCGCATGGCCCGCCGGAAGGCGGGGCTGACCCAGGCCGTTCTCGCCGAACGGGCGGGCACAAGTCAGGCGGCCGTGTCGGCTTACGAGTCCGGGCGCCGTTCACCTTCGGTAGATACGTTGAGCCGGCTTCTTGCCGCAGCCGGGTTCGAGGTGCGGATGCGACTCGCGGTACCGGACACCCATGACGCCGCCAGGGACGTCGCCGAGAAGTTGATGTCCTCCGATCAGGTGGCCGGATTCAACACGCGCGAGCGCGAGCGCGTCCAGTCCTTGCATGCGTGATCTGGATCCGGCAGGGATAGTGCGGGTCCTGAATGAGCATGACGTTCGGTTCGTCGTTATCGGGGGGATTGCGGCACTCCTTCACGACTTGCCACTGCCGGCAACCGTCGACCTCGACGTGACACCTTCCCGTGAGTCGGGCAATCTCGAACGGCTTGCCGCCGCATTCGAGGATCTCAACGTCGGACTGCTCACCGCCGATGAAGAGGGCACGTGGTTTCCTCGGGTCCCGGTGGAGAACTGGGCGCAGTACGACACGCTGCACCTCACTACGTCCTTCGGTCCGCTCGATATCGTGTTCGCTCCCGACGGGGCTCCGAATGGGTACGAGGATCTGGTCTCCGATGCAGTCCACGGGTCTGTGGGGGAGCAGTCAGTTCTCGTGATCTCAGTCCCGACCTGGGTCGCTCTGAAAGAAGCCACCGGCCGGTCCAAGGACCTTGAACACCTCGACCGGTACCACGCCGAAGAGCCTCCCTTGTCCCGTTAGCGATAGGCG
>JBLWQS010000016.1:0-12592 GCA_048452705.1 Acidimicrobiia bacterium | reverse complement strand
TGGTTCTCATGGACAACACAATAGATGCGAGACACGAGACGTGAGACCGGCGGGTCTCCTGTCTCGTGTCTCATGTCTCTCTACTGGCGGCTCATCGCCTCCATCATCGCCGAACCCATGTCGGTCGGGGTTGGGGCCATCACGACACCGGCGGCCTCGAGTGCTTCGATCTTCGCCGCGGCGGTGCCCTTTCCCCCCGAGATGATCGCCCCGGCGTGGCCCATGCGCTTGCCAGCGGGTGCGGTCGTTCCCGCGATGAACGACGCGACCGGCTTGGTCATGTTGGCCGTAATCCACGCGGCCGCGTCTTCCTCTGCGGTGCCGCCGATCTCGCCGATCATCAGCACACCCTCGGTGGCCGGATCGTCGTTGAAGGCGGTCAGTGCGTCGACGAAGTTCGTCCCGTTCACCGGATCGCCGCCGATGCCGATCGCTGTGGTCTGGCCGAGTCCGTTCAACGTGAGTTGGTGGACCGCTTCGTAGGTGAGCGTTCCGGAGCGGCTTACGACACCGATACGCCCGGGGGTATGGATGTACCCGGGCATGATGCCGATCTTGCACTCCTTCGGCGTGATGACACCGGGACAGTTCGGCCCGACCAGCCGAACGTCCTTGCCCTCGAGGTAGCGCTTCGTTTTCACCATGTCGGCGACCGGGATTCCCTCGGTGACACACACGATGAGAGGGACGCCTGCATCGGCGGCCTCCATGATTGCGTCTGCGGCAAACGGCGGCGGAACGTAGACGACCGATGCGTTCGCTCCGGTCTCTGCGACGGCCTCCGCCACGGTTCGGAAGATCGGCACCTCAACCCGGTAGGAGTCAGAACGATCCGGAACCCCGGAGTGATCTGTCTCTCCCTCGAAGATCTCGGTCTGTCCGGCGCGGCTCGGGTGAACCGCAGCGACCATGTTCGTCCCGTATGCGATGGCCTTATCCGTGTGGAACCGGCCGGTCTTGCCCATCCCCTGTACGAGGACCTTCGTGTCCTTTCCGATCATCACACTCATTTGGTCAACTCCAAGATCTTCTGAGCACCGTCTTTCATGTCCGATGCGCTCACGAGGTCGAGTCCCGACTCGTCGAGCATCTGCTTACCGAGTTCGACGTTCGTTCCCTCGAGACGGACGACGAGCGGCACCGTGAGGCCGACCTCCTCGACCGCAGCGATCACACCCTCCGCGATGATGTCGCATCGCATGATGCCGCCGAAGATGTTCACAAAGATGCCCTTCACGTTCGGGTCCTTCGTGATGATCTTGAACGCAGCGGCGATCTGCTCCTTCTCGGCGCCCCCTCCAACGTCGAGGAAGTTCGCGGGCTCTCCACCAACCGTCTTGATGATGTCCATCGTCGCCATGGCAAGGCCGGCGCCGTTCACCATGCACCCGATGTCCCCATCGAGCTTGATGAACGAGAGGTCGAACTCCTTGGCTTCAAGCTCCGCCGCGTCTTCTTCGCTGACATCCCGCAGTTCGGCAACGTCGGGATGACGGAAGAGAGCGTTGGCTTCGAATGCCATCTTTCCATCGAGCGCCATCACCATGCCGTCGGTCGTCACGACAAGCGGATTGATCTCAACGAGGTCGGTATCGAGTTCGACGGCTGCCTTCGTCAGCGCATCGAGGAAGCGGACGCCGTTCTTGAATGCGTCTCCCTCGAATCCGAGCGAGTAGGCGATGTGCCTTGCCTGGAACGGGAGGAGACCGAAGGCGGGGTCGATCTCCTCTTTGAGGATCTTCTCCGGCGTCTCCTCAGCAACGACTTCGATCTCGGTTCCACCCTCGGTCGATGCCATCACAATGTTCCGGGAGCTGGCCCGGTCGAGCAACACGGAGAGGTAGAGCTCCGTGGCGATGTCGATGCCCTGCTCGATGTAGAGGCGGTTGACCTGCTTGCCCTCGGCACCCGTCTGGATCGTGACGAGCGTCGAGCCGAGCATCTGGGACGCGAGTTCTCGCACCCGGGTCTCAGCCGCATCGATTCCGCCGCTGATCCCTTCGGTGACAACGTTGACGCCGCCGACGTCCGGATGCTCTTTGAACCGGCCCTTCCCGCGACCACCGGCATGGATCTGCGACTTCACGACGACAACAGGATTCCCGCTCTCCTCGATCAGGGGGCGGACGGCAGCTACCGCTTCGTCCACCGTGGTTGCGAGATGACCCATGGGGACCGCGATGCCGCGGTCGGCCATGAGAGCCTTCGCCTGATACTCATGGATCTTCAAGAGGATCCTCCTCCGTTCATGGTTTCCTGTTCAATCATCTGACAAATTCTCATTGACCCACGCTTCGATGTCTTCGAGGGGAGTGCCCGGCGTGAACACAGCACTGATTCCCGCCTCGTGAAGGGCCGGGATGTCTTCGTCCGGGATGATGCCACCGCCGAAGACCACGATGTCTGCCGCGTCGCGTTCGCGCAGCGCTTCGACAACCCGTGGAAACAGGGTGAGATGTGCTCCGGAGAGCGTCGAGAGACCGACGCCGTCCACGTCCTCATCGACGGCTGCCTGGGCGATCTGATCCGGGGTCTGGTGGAGTCCCGTGTAGATGACCTCACACCCGGCGTCGCGCAGTGCTCTGGCGACGACCTTCGCTCCGCGGTCGTGTCCGTCGAGACCCGGTTTTGCGATCAGGATGCGTGGCGGCATGACCCGGAAGGCTAGTGCCGGTCCGGCCCACGCAATCCACCCATTCGTGCGTAACTATGGGACGCGGGCTTCCACCATCTACGCCGGAACCGTCAGGGGGTGGATGCAGGGAGGAGGTAGCGGATCACGTCGATGGCCCGGTAGGTGTCTCGCCCTTCCGGGATGAAGCGTGCCACGGTGGCAACGTCGTCGCCCGAGGTGATCAACATGCCCTCGACGTATCCGTCACGGTGGACCTGTGGCTGTCCGAGGTTGGCGATCAGCGAGTTGCACAGACACTTTCTGCCAACCGTGTCGGCTTCCGACCCGCCCTTTCGGAGGTAGTCATCCACAGGTTCGGACGGACATCGCCACCCCACCGTCCCATCATCTCGACGGTAGGCGGTGCGGAGATAGCCCAGGTCGCAGATCCGGGAGCGCTTCTCGTAGAGGACCGGGTCCGACAGACTCCCCTCGAGTTCGACCACCTTGAAGGGGAAGCCGGTCGGCGACGCCACGGGATCCGTGAAGATCTTCGCCGTCCCCTCTTTGCTCAAGGCGAGAACCTGATTCTTCGTCTCCGCTGTGAAACCGGACTCCTCGCAGAAGGCGAAGGCCGTTCCAACCTGCACGCCGGCCGCCCCGAGTGCGAGCGCTTCAACGATCTGACCGGGTTCCCCGTAGCCCCCGGCCAACCAGAACGGGAGTCCGAGATCGCGGAACACGTCGAGGTTGGGAACGTCTCGATCTCCGTAGATCGGCTCGCCCGCGTCGCTGATCTGAATCTTTCCTCTTGGCGGAGCGTTGTGCCCCCCGGCGGTGGGTCCCTCGATCACAAATCCATCGACTCGACCGCTGGCCTTACGGACCATGGCCGTCGCGAGAATGTGCGACGAAACGATCGCGAGGAACTTCGACCTGGGGGCTGGAGGAAGGGCTCCGCCGCTGAAATCGGAGGGGTCGAACGTCGTTATGAACGCCTCACCCCGCTCCGCTCCTTTGACGTCAAGGCGGTACTCGACGGCGAGGCCTTCGCTCAACCGATCCAGCACACCAGGGATCCCCATCGGGATCCCGGCTCCCATCAAGACGTAGTCCACTCCGGCGAGCATGGCACCGTAGATGGCAGGAAGATGAGGGGTCTGGATCTTCTCGAGGTAGTTGACTCCGACGGGCCCGGTGTGGCCCTCTTTTGCGAGATACACCTCCACGAAGTTGCCTGCCACGATCAGTTCGAGGAGATTTCGGGACGGTTCGACGCGGGGCATGGGTTTCGACCGGTACCGCTCGTCTGGTTCCTTGCCGCCCTCGATGAAGTACTTCTCGATGATGCGATCGGCGACGCCGTCGATCGGGAAGGCCTCGAGGGCTCGCCGTATGTTCCCGCCCGCGTCTCCATCCTGGAGTCGGCGCGCGATGAGCGTGTCAATGCCGGTACCTGAGACCACGCCCAGATTTCCCGTTGCGGCAACGGCACGGGCCAGACGCCAGTCGGAGACACCGGCGCCCATGCCGCCCTGAATGAGAATCGGCAGGTCGTCCATTGCGCGGCATGCTAGGACGGTGCCCCTCACTCAGGGAGCCGCACCCAGATCGTTTCTAGACTCCGAGTGCTTCGATCGCTGCGATCACATCGGTCGGTTCAGCACGCTTGCGATAGTCCGCATCGACGAATGCGTAGACGATGGTTCGATCCTGGTCGACCACGTAGGTTGCCGGCAGCGGGATCTCCCACTCGGTACCGCCGTTGGACCTCCCGATATCTAGCCCCATGTCCCGGTACTCGGCCACCAGGTCGTCCTCTATTCGGAAGACCAACCCGTATTCGCTCGCGACCGCATTGCCGACGTCGGACAGCACGGGATATCCAAGTCCGTGTCGTTCAACCACCGTCATCGATCCATCCGGGAGATTGGGAGAGATGGCGACGAGCGTCGCTCCGACGTCATGGAATCTGTCCAGTGCCTCCTGGAGCGCACGAAGCTCGATGTTGCAGTACGGACACCATGCCCCCCGGTAGAAGGACACGGCCACCGGACCGACGCCGAGCAAATCGGAGAGCCTGATGTCCCGCCCGGAAGCACCCGGCAGCACGAAGTCGGGAGCGATGTCCCCGACCCCGAGAGCATGCGCCGCGATTCCGGACTCCTCCAGTACCTCGAGGCTCCTCGCCATGACGGCGGCTCTCGCCTCCGAAGTCCGCCCGTCGGAAGCAACCCTGCGCGATTCAAGTTCCTCAGCAAGCATGATCACCAGAACTCGAAGCCCCCCAACTTTGTTCCAGAGGCATCCAATACCGAGTACTGAGTACTGACTACCGACTACATCCGGCGAAGCCGGATCCTCACACCTTCTCCAACGGGGCCCATGCCATCAGGAGGCGCTTCTCACCTTTGTCCTGGAAGGCAACGATGGCCTCGGCAGCGTCACCGCTGCCGATTACCTGGACGACGGTTCCCTCGCCCCAGTGGGCATGCCGGACACGGTCGCCGCCGGCGATCTCGATTCCGTTCCCGGCGGCACGGGGCTTCTGAAGCGTCGTTCGCGTTGACGCACTCTTGCGTTTCACACTCGTTGTCAGATGTGTGGGAATCTCGCCAAGGAACCTGCTCGGCCCGTTGTACTGCGACTGTCCCCACAGGTTCCGATTCCACGCGCGAGTGAGGAAGAGTCGCTGCTCGGCTCTCGTGATCCCCACGTAGCAGAGACGGCGCTCCTCCTCGAGTTCGGTAGGGCTCCCCAGTGATCGGAAGTGAGGGAACACGCCGTCCTCCATGCCGGTGATGAATACGACGGGGAACTCCAGGCCCTTCGCGTTGTGCAACGTCATCAGCGTCGCCAGGTCTCGATCTTCGTACGAGTCGATGTCGGCGACCAGACTGATCGCTTCAAGGAACAGTCCGAGCTTCGCCGTGGCATCGATCTCTGACCACTCGGCGGGTCCCATCGATTCCGGGCCAAGCTCTTCGAACTCGGCGACAGCGGACGCGAGTTCCTTCAAGTTCTCTTCCCGGCCCATCGACTCGATCGATCGGTCCGCCCGGACCATGTCGAGATATCCGGTCTCGTCGAGGACGGCCTCGATCGCCGCGGCCGGACCGTCCTGGGCCCGCTCGACCAGGTGGTCCATGAGCGCCACGAACTCGGCGATCGAGCGTTCGGCTCGCGCTGTCAGACGCTGGTTCTCGTCGCCGCGGCGCAGCGCTGCGAAGAAGCCGATCCCCTCGGCTTCAGCAAAGCGGTCGACGTGTGCGACGCTCGTGTCCCCGATCGCCCGTTTCGGCATGTTGATGATGCGTTTCAACGCAACCTGATCGTCTGGATTCACGATCGCCCGCAGATAGGCAAGTGCGTCTTTGACCTCTCGCCGGTCGTAGTACTTCAGACCGCCGACAACCTGATAGGGAACGCCGTACCGAACGAAGACCTCCTCGATCACACGGCTCTGGGCGTTGGTGCGGTAGAAGATGGCAACGTCGGAGAGCGCCCTCCCATCGGCCTCGAGATCGCGAATCCACCCGGCGATGAACGCTGCCTCGGCCTGTTCGTCTTGCGCCTCGTGGGTCACGATCGACTCGCCGGCGCCTTCATCGGTCCACAGGCGTTTCGGCTTCCTGTTGTCGTTGTTCGAAATCACGGCGTTCGCGGCGTCGAGGATCGTCTGGGTCGATCGGTAGTTCTGCTCGAGCAAAATCACCGACGCATCGTCGTAGTCCTTCTCGAAGTCCAGGATGTTGCGCATGTCCGCACCACGGAACGCGTACACGGACTGATCGGAGTCACCGACGACGAACACGTTCCTGTGCTTCGCTGCGAGCATCTTCACGAGCATGTACTGGGCACGGTTGGTGTCCTGATACTCGTCGACCATCAGGTAGTGGAACTTCTGCTGCCAGGACTCCAGGACATCCGGGAACGCCTGGAAGATCTCGACCGTGAGCATCAGAATGTCATCGAAGTCGACAGCAGATGCTTCCACCAGACGCTGCTGATACATCCGATAGACGTCGGCAGCCTTCTCGTGATAGAACCCCTCTCCGCCGTCGGAGAAGGTCTCGTAGTCGATGAGTTCGTTCTTGGCGTTCGAGATCGTCGCCCGGATCGCTTTCGGTGGGAACTGTTTCGGATCGAGATCGAGATCGCGTATGCACATGGTGACGAGCCGCACCGAATCGGCGTCGTCGTAGATCGAAAACGACGACCGGTACCCGAGACGCGGAGCCTCACGGCGCAGGATCCGGACGCACGCGCTGTGGAAGGTCGAAACCCACATGCCGTCGGCGACCCCACCGACGAGGTGCGCTACTCGGTCCTTCATCTCCTTCGCGGCCTTGTTCGTGAACGTGATCGCCAGGATCGAGTACGGCGAGACGCCCAGATCGCGAACCAGATGGGCGATGCGGTGGGTCAGAACCCGCGTCTTACCGGAGCCTGCCCCTGCAACGACGAGGACCGGCCCCTCGGTAGCAGCAACGGCATGCCGCTGAGAAGGATTGAGACCGGCAAGAAGAGGAGAATCGGGCATGGGCCGATGATTGTACCGGCCCCCCGTTTTCGAACTACAAGGATGTGAGCAGGTGGTACTGAGTACGGACTACGGACGACATCGACGGCCGCAGGCCGGAGATCACGCCGTTTGCTCTTTGGAACGGCGGGCACCGATGAGCTCTCTCAGCTTCTCCGCCAATCCACCTTCTCTGAAGTCGGACTTGCCGAAGAAGGCGTCGATGCCAGCCTCACGGGCGCGATCGACGTCGTCGCCTTCGGCGACGCCTGAGAGCATCACCATGGGAATGTCGCCGTGGCGTTGCCGCACCATGTGTGCGAGCGCCACGCCATCGGCCCGGGGCATCGAGAAGTCAACAACGATCGCGTCGAAGGAACCGGAGTGCAGGGCGCCAAGGGCGTCTGCAACGCTCGCCGCAACCGATGTGTTGAATCCACTCGTCGCCAAAGCGGACGAGACAACCTGCTGGACGCCACGCGAGTCATCGACGATCAAGACATGCGCTGGAGAGAACGCTGGTGCATCAGACACGGCTTCGTGTTGCCGCTCGACGAGACGGGTCGTGTCCACCAACAGGACAACTTCATCTCCGCCCAGCAGTGCTGCTCCGGTCACTGCGTCAACATCGGCAAGGACGGCGCCAAGCTCCTTAGCCGCAACGCGACGTATCCCGACGACGGCTTCAACACCGAGAGCGATCGTACCGGCAGCGTTCGTAGCGACCACGATCGACGTGGGAACCCCTTCGGGTGTCACACCCATCAGATCGCCGAATGACGCGAAGGGGATGTCGCCGTCGCTTCGCTCGAGAATCGTTGCATGATCAGTGACCGCGATGGTCGCCAGATTCATCTCGATGACGTCCTGGACACCGGTCTCGGGAATGCCCCACATGATGCCACCTGCCATCACGAGGAGCGCCTTTTGCATCGCTTGGTGAACCGGCACGATCATCGACACCATCGTCCGCTTCCCGGGGACACTCTCGATCGCGAGCGAGCCGTTCATCGAGTCCACGGCATCGCGTACGATCGCAAGGCCGGCTCCGTCACCGGCAAGTTCGTCGGTCGTCTCGCTCGTAGAGAAACCCGTTCGATACAGGAGTGAGCGCAGGGCCCCCGGCGACATCTCAGCGTTGGGTTCGAGGAGCTCCAACTTCAATCCCTCGCTCCGGATCGCGACCCAGTCGATGCCACGCCCGTCGTCGGTGACGGATACCTCGAGGTTGACATCCGTCTTACGCGCCTCGACACGGATCACTCCGGTACCGGACTTCCCGGCCCCGAGTCTCACGTCGGCGCCTTCGATTCCGTGCACTGCCGCGTTGACGACGAGTTGCCTGATCGCGTCACCGAGTCCGTCGAGTACCTGTCGATCGACGAGGACGTCGTCGCCGACCAGCTCGATTCGGACGTCCTTGGTGGTCTTGCGACTCAAGTAGCGGCCGAGCTGCGGGAGCGTGTTCGTGACATCGTGAAGCGGTACGGCGGCAAGGCCGAGGGCCCCGGTCTCGATCCGCTCTGATGCTCGGTCGATCGGATCGATGTCATCCGAGATCTGCGAGATGCGTTCGGCGAAGAACGGATCGGCTGCGGCGACTTCGCCGAGCTCCTCAAGTTGTTCCTTGACCGAAGTGATGTCCATTCGGAGTGACACGATGTGGTTGACGAGTCCGTAGAGCTGGCCGGCGTTGATCGAGATCGACTCTTCGGTCGCCCACGTCTGCACGGCCCCCACGAGACCACCCAGATCGGCCGTTCCCATCGATGCCCTCGTGGCCGCTGTCCCTCCCGATGGCAGGACGACGACTTCGCCACTGTGGGGCGGCACGTCCTCATTCACGCGATCGTGTCGGATCACCCGACCGTCGCCGTGATCGGTGGCCACTTCCGGCCCCGAACCGGGGAAATCGATGACGGAACCGATCGTCTCATCCGAGAGATCCTCGTCATGAACGCCTTCATCGATCGAGATCGACTCTTCGGCTTCGACGGGTTCAGGGTCGGCCGTCTCGGTCGAGTCGGACTGCATCGATCGACGCAGGGCGGCGAACGCCTCCTGAGCCGACATGGGTGCTTCGGTCTCGGCCTCTGGAGCGTCGGATTCGCTCTCTGCCGCGATGTCAGGTGCCTTGACTTGTTCGGCGGTCGTCGCGGTTGGGGCCTCAGCGGATCTCTCGAATCGAACGACGGTTTCGTCGGCGATCGAGCGGGCCTCGGGCGGGGCTGGGGCTTTCGCAGCGGAAGCAAGTGGTGGAGGTGTAGCGGAGACAGGAGCGGGCGGTGGAGCGACCGAGGACGACGCCACTGCCGGATCAACGATCGGAGCAGGGGGCAGTTCTTCGGGAAGCGACTGCCCGTCAAGGAACACATGGATGGCATCCATCGCCTCAGCCAGTTCGGTTGGATCATCAAGTGCCCGCGGAATCGATGCGCTGAGCGCCTCGAGGAGGCGGCCGAAAACGGGTTCGGGCGTGAGATCTTCGTGTTGGATCCATCTCCAGAGCATCTCGAGCATGAGGCCCGCAGACCCGACATCCTCGTATCCCATCACGCGACCGGTGCCTTTGATCGTGTGGCCCTCTCGGAGCAGGTCTCCGGCTTCCTGGGATGTCATCGTTCCAGCGCGCAGCGCTTTCGCTCCCTCGATGAGGCGAGCAGAACGCTCCGTGACCTCGTCGACGAACATCTGTTGCAACTCTGGGTCGTTGCTCCAACTCACATGGTTACCTCTGGCCGAGATGCGCTTCCGTGGTTGAGATATCGACCCAGAGACGTTGCGCCTTGAGGGTTAAGAAAGGGAGCAGACAGACCACAGCAAGACCCGAGGGCGCAATCAGCCACAGCATCCGGGCTGTCAGCTGTTGGCTGTCAGCTGTCCGCTGCTCATTCCCACTCGATGGTGGCGGGGGGTTTCGAGGAGACGTCGTATGCGACGCGGTTGATCCCGGGGACTTCGTTGATCACTCGCGATGAGATCGCTGCCAGCACCTCGTAGGGCAGTCGGGCCCAATCCGCCGTCATCGCATCATCGGAGGTCACCGCACGCACGATCAGTGGATAGGCGTACGTCCGGCTGTCGCCCTGGACTCCGACCGTTCGAACGGCGGGTAGCACACCGAATGTCTGCCAGAGCTCATGGTGGAGTCCGGCTTTGTGGATCTCGTCGAGAACGATGGCATCGGCTTCGCGAAGGATGTCGAGTCGCTCCCTGGTGATGTCCCCAATGATGCGAACAGCAAGTCCCGGCCCCGGGAACGGCTGGCGCCACACGATCTCTTCCGGGAGACCGAGTTCCTCGCCAACGGAGCGGACTTCGTCCTTGAAGAGATCCCGGAGCGGCTCGATCAGTGAGAGCGTCATGTCGTCCGGGAGACCGCCGACGTTGTGATGGCTCTTGATCTTCGCGGCATCCTTTGTGCCCGACTCAATCACGTCTGGGTACAGGGTTCCCTGGACCAGATACTTGGCATCCGACACGTCGGCCGCCACCTCTTCGAACACCCGGATGAACATCTCGCCGATGATCTTGCGCTTCCGCTCCGGGTCGGTGACACCCTCGAGCGCATCGAGGAACCGGTCTTCGGCCTTCACGTGGATGAGGTTCATGTTGAACGTGCGCCGGAACGTCTCTTCGACCTGTTCGGCTTCTCCCTTGCGCATCAGCCCGTGGTCGACGAACACGCAGACGAGTTGATCTCCGATCGCCTTGTGAACCAACGCCGCCGCCACCGACGAATCAACGCCGCCCGAGAGCCCGCAGATCACCGTCTTATCGCCGACTTCCTCGCGAACGGCGGTGACGGACTGCTCGATGATCCCCACATGCGTCCACGTCGGACGGGCGCCACAGGCCTCGTACAAGAAGTGCTTGAGAATCTCCTGGCCCCGGGGCGTATGCGCAACCTCAGGATGGAACTGCACGCCGTAGAGCCCCCGGTCGGCGTCCTCCATCGCAGCGACCGGCGAGTCGTCGGTCGACGCCGTCACGATGAAGCCGGGAGGGGCCGCGGTCACTGCATCGCGGTGACTCATCCAAACGGGTTGCTCGGTGGGAAGACCGGCGAACAGGACCGCATCTGCGGTGACGGCCAAATCGGCGGGCCCGTACTCCGCGACCTCATTTCGCTCGACGGTTCCGCCGAGACCATTCGCCAGCACCTGGTGCCCGTAACAGATGCCGAGGACCGGGATCCCGAGATCGAAGATCCCTTTGTCGATTCCGTATGCCCCCGCTTCGTACACGGAGGCGGGACCGCCGGAGAGGATGATCCCGATCGGGGCTCTCGCTACGACCTCATCGGCCGTGATGTCGCGTGGCACGATCTCCGAGAATACGTGTGCTTCCCGAATCCGGCGAGCGATCAGCTGGGCGTACTGGGCACCGAAATCGACGACCAGCACACGGTCGAAATCCCCTTCTGAGGCATGTCCCGTCGCAGCGGCGGCCACGTCAACCCATCCCCACGCCTTGCGACCGTTGGAGCTGTTTCCCCTCGGTCTGCAGAGCGGGTGCCACCATCACCTCGGCCTTCTGAAATTCCTTGGCATTCGCATACCCGGTCGTTGCCATCGACGTCCGGAGGGCACCGAACAGGTTGAGCTTCCCATCGTTCTCGCGTGCCGGACCGAGCAGCAACTCCTCGATCGTTCCGATCGTTCCGACCCGCACACGCGATCCTCGTGGCAGCGTTGGGTGGAAGGTCGCCATGCCCCAGTGCACACCGCTCCCCGGAGCTTCGGCGGTGGCGGCAAACGGAGAACCGAGCATCACGGCGTCAGCCCCTATCGCTATCGCCTTGGAGATGTCACCACCGGTTCGCATTCCCCCATCGGCGATGACATGGACGTAGCGACCGGTCTCCTCGAGGTAGCGGGTACGAGCCCCTGCGGCGTCTGCGATTGCCGTCGCTTGTGGAACGCCGATGCCGAGAACGCCCCGGGTCGTGCACGCCGCGCCGGGCCCGACGCCGACAAGGACCGCAACGGCCCCCGTGCGCATGAGATGCAGCGATCCCGAATACGATGCAACACCGCCGACGATGACGGGCATCTCGACGTCGCGAATGAACTGGAAGAGGTCGAGGGGTTCGGTCCTCGTCGATACGTGCTCCGCGGACACGACGGTGCCCTGGATGACGAGAACGTCGAGTCCGCCGGCTTTGGCGGCGTCGATGTACTTCGTGACGTGCTGCGGGGTGAGACTCGCAGCGGTGATGATTCCGGCATCCTTCATCTCCCTCACCCGCTGCGTGATGAGGTCCGGATCGATCGGTGCTGCGTAGAGCACCTGCATGCGCTGTGTGGCTTTGTCGTCCGGCAGCGACGAAATCTCGTCGTAGATCGCCGCGGGATCCTCGTACTTCGTCCACAGACCCTCGAGATTGAGGACTGCGAGGCCACCGAGTCGGGCGACTTCGATCGCCGTCGCCGGACTGACCGCGGAGTCCATCG
>JBLWQS010000015.1:0-12618 GCA_048452705.1 Acidimicrobiia bacterium | reverse complement strand
TAGATACAAACGACGCAATCGATGGTTGCGTTTGTCGCTTCCGTCGGTACTCTCTTCATCATGAATCTCCCTGTCCCGCGCTGGACGCTCGGGAAGATGCAGAACCCGGTTCGCGGGTTCCTCCACGGGGCTGCGGCCATCGCTGGCCTCGTCGGGACGATCTTCCTCATGTTCCACGCACCGAACTGGCCGAGTCGGATCGCCGTTCTCGTGTTCGGCCTCGCCGTGATGGCGCTCTACACGACGAGTTCGCTCTATCACGCGATCCCCTGGCGAGAGCGGTGGAAGAAACGCATGCAGCGGATGGACCACTCGATGATCTACGTGCTCATCGCCGGCACCTACACGCCGGTCGCCGCGATCGTTCTCGACACGCCGTGGCAATGGATCGTGCTGACGATGGTGTGGACCATCACGATCGCCGGTGTCGTTCAGAAAGGCCTTTTCCCGAAGGTCCCCGGATGGATCTCTGTGATGATGTCGACGATCCTCGGCTGGATCGGCATCTTCTTCTTCTGGCCGATGATCCAGCGACTCGGTTGGCTTCCCGTCGGATTCGTCCTTGCCGGCGGCGTGCTCTACACGGTCGGAATGGTGTTCCTCGTCACCAACCGTCCTCGTTTGTGGCCACGGGTCTTCTCGTACCACGAGGTGTTCCACATACTGACCGTGTCTGCGACATCGCTCCATTTCCTCGTGATCTGGCGGTACGTCATCCCACTCGCCGCCGCATAGAACGAATCGGAGACCCCATGCCGAATCTGAACCGTCGAAACTCCGCCGTCTCCGAAGTTCCCGCAGCCGACCCGGAGGAGGCACTTGCACACTTCTCGGCGATGCTGCGATTCGAAGCAGACTGCTGGGACGTCCACGACGCGATGACGAACGGACCGCAGGACTTCGTCCTCGTCGACGTTCGGGGACCCGTTGTGTTCGAGAAGGAGCACATCCCCGGTGCGATCAACCTCCCGTACGGACGCATGGTGGAACGGAACCTGGCCGAGTACCCGGCCGACACATTGTTCGTGATCTACTGCGCTGGACCACACTGCAATGCTACGGAGAAGGCGGCCGTGCGTTTGGCGAAACTCGGGCGCCCGTTCAAGAAGATGATCGGTGGCGTCGAGGGCTGGAGCGACGAGGGCTTCGACATCGTCACCTCCCCCTGAAGGACTCTGGCGTAGATTTCCGAAGGACCGTTTTCGGTACGTTTCGTACGCCAGACGCCTGGAGCGCGTCAGTCGCCTCGCGAGAACCCGTAGCGCTCCTCGTACGGAGACCCCGATCGTGCGTGTCGACGGATCGGCTAGTACCGCTCAGGGCGAGTCGGACCCGGCACGCGGATCAGTAGCAGTCGCCCGTCCTCATAGCCACCGTTGTGGAAGCCGTATTCCTCGCCGGGAGAGATGTGGATCGTGTCACCTGGGCCCGCCCGGAAGCTCTCCCCTGCGACACGGAATTCCAGGTCACCCACCACGACGACGTACATGCGGTGCGTCTTCTCCGAGACTCTGCTGTCACGCTCTGCTCCCATTGGAACCAGGATCTCCGCGACCGATCCGATCGAGAACACCTCAGGCGAGAGTTCTCGTACGGTGAAGTCGCCGAACTGGAACGGGGCTGCGTCGACGTATCGTTTGAGTTCCATGCGCCGATGGTACGACATTGAGGACCGCCAGAATCCAATTCGCTGATCGCGTTGCTTTTCTGTCACACCCGCCAGATACGGTGTTTCCATGATCGAAGTGACCCCCACACCCAGCATGACCGATGAGCAGGTCGAAGCGTGGTTCGCCGCAGCCGGACTGAACGTCAGCGTCGTCGAGCACTGCCCGTCAAGGGAGTGCCCATCCTGCGCCGCAGATTCCGTCCCGAGAGCAGCCTGACGCATCATAGCATCACCTCATATGATGCTATGATGCTCTCATGAGAACAACGGTGACCCTCGAACCAGACATAGCCGAGAAATTGAGTGAACTCATGAAGGAACGAGGCCTCACCTTCAAGGAAGCCGTCAACTCAACACTGCGAAGAGGACTCGGGACAGAAGCCCGGACCCGGCCCTACAAAGCGCCGTCATACGCCATGGGATTGAAGCCGGGCATCGACGGCGACCGGATCGTCCACGTCATGGATGAGATGGCCGACGAGGAGTTCGTTCGCAAGATGAGAGGTGATCAGTGATCATCCCGGACATCAACCTGCTCGTGTACGCGACGGACAACCGCAACGTGCACCGTCGGGCGGCAGAGCGTTGGATCGAAGAGATCATGTCGGGTCCCGAGACGGTTGGTTTCCCGTGGCACTCACTGACCGGTTTCATCAGGGTCTCCACGAATCCCCGGGTGTTCGATGTCCCACTGTCGGTCGACACTTCGCTCGGCATCGTCGACGACTGGCTCGCACAGCCAAACGCAGCGGTCATCCATCCGACACATCGACACTCCACCGTCCTGCGAGACCTTCTCTCGCCAATCGGCGTCGGCGGCGACCTTGTTCCCGATGCCCATCTTGCGGCGCTCTCCATCGAACACGGGGCGACGCTCCACTCCGCGGACAGCGACTTCGCCCGTTTCCCGTCATTGAAGTGGTACAACCCGCTGGTGTAGGACGCTCAGGCGAGGAGTGTGCGGAGTTCCTTGATCTGGTCGGCGACGGATTCGAACGAGCCGCCACGGGGTGACCTTCTCGCCTCGACGGAACCCTTCGGGTCGAGGAGGGCGAGATCTTCCGGGATCAGTTGGGGATGGGTCGCCTCGAGTTCGCCTGCCGTCACATCGGTGAAGTCCCTGCCCTCCGCCTTCAGGGTTGCAACGAGTCCACCGATGGCGCGATGGGCGTCGCGGAACGGAACACCCCGAGAAACAAGAGCTTCGGCGAGATCGAGACCGACGACCCAGGATGACGGAGGGGGCGGATCGAACCGGGCGGTTTCGATCATCCCGGTCAGGGCCGCGAGCGCCGTCGTAAGCACGTCGTCGGCATGGAACACCGCCCGCTTGTCCTCTTGAAGGTCCCGGTTGTAGGACAGCGGGAGCCCCTTCTGAAGAGCGAGAAGGCCCGTAAGGTCTCCGATAACTGTGGCGGCCTTGCCACGGGCGAGTTCTGCGATGTCAGGATTCTTCTTGTGTGGCAGTGCGGACGAGCCGGTCGTGTAGGCGTCGTCGTACTCTGCCCAGGCGTACTCCTCCGTCGCCCACAGGACGAGTTCCTCAGAGAGTCGCGACAGGTGAGCCATCGTCTGGGCAGCAGCGAACACATACTCCGCAGCGAAGTCTCTCGACGACACGGCATCGAGGGAGTTCCCGAACGCAGCACGGAAACCGAGGCTTTCAGCAACCAGGTCGGGGCGCAGAGGCAGTGCGCTTCCCGCCGATGCTCCCGCACCGAGCGGGGACACGTCGATGCGTTCCCTCGCTCCGACGAACCGATCGGCGTCGCGCAGCAGCATCCAAGCGTACGCGAGTAGGTGGTGAGCGAACGGGATCGCCTGAGCCTGCTGGAGATGCGTGTAGGAAGCCACGATCGTGTCGCCCGCCTCTTCCGCCTGGTCGACGAGCACTCGTGCGAGATGCTGGATCTGCTCAACCCGGTGGTCGGTGGCGCGCCGCAGGTAGAGCCGAAGATCGAGGGCGATCTGGTCGTTGCGAGAACGTCCCGTATGAAGTCGACCGGCATCGTCGCCGATCAACTCGCCGAGACGGCGTTCGACGGCAGTGTGAATGTCCTCGTCGGTCTCCCGGAACTCGAACCGCCCCGCGTGCGCCTCGTCGAGCACGTGTTCGAGTCCTTCTCTGATCCGCGTGACGGCATCGTCCTCAAGCAGACCGACCTCGCCGAGCATGGCGACGTGAGCGAGTGATCCGGTCACGTCGTCGACCAGCAACCGCCGATCCGACGTGTCCGCGGTGAACCGCCACAGCGTCTCGTCGGGCCCCGAGGCGAAGCGGCCACTCCAGAGGGTCACTGGGTGCCTCCGGCACCCAGTGACGTAGTCCGTAGTCCGTTGTCCGTACTCCGTAGCCAGGCTGTTGGCTGTTGGCTGTCAGCTGTTCGCTGCTCGCTCACTCGCCTTCTCCCATTCGCTTCTCTGCGAAGGTTCGCAGTCTGAGGCTCTGGAGACGGATGAAGCCGTCGGCATCGGACTGGTCGTAGACCTCGTCGGCTTCGAAAGTCACCGTTGCCTCGTCGTAGAGATCGTGACTCGTTGAACGACGCCCTTCGATCACGACCTGTCCCTTGTACAGCCGAAGCCTGGCTTCTCCGTTGACCCGAGTCTGCACGTCGTCCATGAACGCCTGGAGCGCTTCTCTCTCCGGCGAGTACCAGAACCCGTTGTAAACCATCTCCGCATACCGGTTCGAGAGTTCGTCGCGCAGGTGCGTCACCTCTCGATCGAGTGTCAGTGACTCCACAGCCCGGTGGGCGTGATAGAGGACCGTTCCACCCGGAGTCTCATAGACACCGCGGCTCTTCATTCCGACGAAGCGGTTTTCGACGATGTCGACGCGACCAACGCCGTGGCGTCCACCGATCTCGTTCAACAGCGTCAACAACTCGACCGGGGCCATCTCGACACCGTTCACCGACACCGGGTTCCCTGATCGGAATCCAACTGTGAGGACCTCCGACTCATCGGGGGCATCCTCGGGATCTACCGTCATGCGGAACATGCCGGGCGGCGGACCAACCCACGGATCCTCAAGCACTCCCCCCTCGTAGGAGACGTGGAGAAGGTTCGCATCCATGGAGTACGGCATATCGGGGGAGGTAGGCACAGGGATGTCGAATCGCTTCGCATACGCCTCGAGATCGGCCCGACCCTTCATGTCCCATTCGCGCCACGGAGCGATCACCTTGATATCCGGCTTCAAGGCATAGGCAGACAGTTCAAACCTCACCTGATCGTTTCCCTTGCCGGTCGAGCCGTGGGCAATGGCATCAGCACCGGTCTCTTCAGCGACCCGTACCAGGCCCTTCGAGATGACCGGCCTGGCCAGCGACGTGCCCATGAGGTAGTAGCCCTCGTAGAGAGCACTGGAGCGCACTGCCGGGAACACGTAGTCCTCGACGAACTCCTTCGTGAGGTCTTCGGTGATCGCCTCAACGGCCCCGGTCGCCAGCGCCTTCTCGTGAGCCTGCTCAGCCTCTTCCCCCTGGCCGACGTCTGCCGTGTAGGTCACGACTTCGGCTCCATACTCCTCGATGATCCACCTCAAGATGATGGACGTGTCGAGGCCGCCGCTGTATGCGAGCACGACCTTCTTGATTCCTCGTTTCACTTCATGCTCCTTCAATATCTGCGGCAACTGTCGCCGCCCCAACAGACTCTTCAACGGCGACGAACACGGTGTCGTCACCGGCAACAGTGCCGAGCACGCCGGGCATGCCGGCGGCATCGATCTTCCCCGCCACGAGGTGTGCAGCACCCGGCGGTACACGGAGGACAACGAGCGGACCGGTCGCCACCACAGACTCAACGAACTCGTTCACTGCGAGTGCGAGGGTGGATCGTGAGCGACGAACCTCGGCCGGATCCTGAACCCGATAGCGAGATACGTCGCCGTCCCTCACCTTCATCGCCCCAATCGCCTCAAGGTCGCGCGATATCGTCGCCTGGGTAACGTCATGTCCGGCATGGGCGAGGAGCCGCCGCAACTGTGCCTGGCTCTCGATCGCCTCAGTCGTGACCAGTCGGGTCACGAGCCTCCTCCTGGCTTCGGTGGAGCTCACGGAACCGGTTCCTTGGTGATCATCGTCCCGATGCCCTCCGGCGTGAACACTTCGAGAAGAACGGCGTGCTGTGTGCGTCCGTCGAGGATGTGAACCCTTTCGACGCCATCATCGATCGCCGTCACGCATGACTCGAGTTTCGGGAGCATCCCGGCAGACACGTTTCCCGAAGCCAGCAACTCTTTGATTCCATCCTCGGTCGAGCGAGCGATGAGGGAGTCTTCCTCCCCGAATACTCGGTAGAGACCCTCAACATCCGTCAGATAGACGAGCTTCTTCGCTCCGATGGCTACGGCGAGCGCAGCGGCCGCTGTGTCAGCGTTGACGTTGTAGACATGCCCGTCTTCCCCTCTGGCAAGCGGAGCAACGACGGGTACGTACCCCTGATCCTGGAGGCTCAGGACCAAACCAGGGTTGACCTGAGTGATCTCTCCGACGAAGCCAAGACGTTCATCTCTCGGACGAGCGACGAAGAGGTTTCCGTCCAGACCGTTGATCCCGGTGGCGACGCAGCCGTGTGCGTTCACCAATCGGACGATGTCGGGATTGATCTCACCTGCAAGTGTCGACTGAACGACGCGGATCGTCTCGGCGTCGGTAACCCTTAGCCCTTCGACCCACTGTGGTTCGACCCCGCGTTGATGCATCGCCTCACTGATCCTGGGGCCACCACCGTGAACGATCACGGGGTTGATCCCGACGTAGTGGAGCATCGCGACGTCGTCGGCGAACGTGTTCCTCAACCCTTCGTCGACCATCGCAGAGCCGCCGTATTTGATCACAACTGTCGTGCCCCGGAACTGCTTGATGAACGGCAGCGACTCCGAGAAGATCTTCGCCTTCCCCATCGTGCGAGCGATTCGCGACTTGCCGTGAGCGGGTGCGGTGTGGCCCGTTGTCATGATCGCTCCGCGTTGAAGCGCACATAGTCGGGAGTCAGGTCGGTGGTGAACACACGGGCTGTTCCCGGTCCCTTCCCCACACTGACCGTCACCCCGAAGTCCCCCGTCATAGCGTCGCTGACGGCGTCCTCATCGAAATCCACACCGACCCCTCTCCGTGTCACCGTGGTGCCGGCGAAGGCGATGGCGACGTCGCTGAAGTCGACTTCTTCGTCCACTTCGCCGAGAGCTCCGACGATTCTTCCCCAGTTCGGATCGGCCCCATAGAAAGACGATCGGACGAGGATCGAGTCTGCGACCTGCCTCCCAATGCTTCGCGCTCCAGCATCATCGACGGCACCGGTCACCGCGATCGTGACGACCCGAGAGGCCCCTTCGGCGTCGGCAGCGATGTGCCGCGCCAATTGGACGGTCGCGCTGGTCAGTGCTGCGGCGAGATCCTCGGGTTCCGGTGTGAAACCGGAAGCCCCCGAAGCAAGTGCGATGACCGTGTCGTTGGTGGACGGACATCCGTCGACGTTGAGGGCGTGGAACGAATGGTCGACCGCGATGCGGAGCGCTTCGTCGAGAACGGTCGGTGCCACTTCTGCATCCGTGGTGAGGACAACCAGCATGGTGGCCATATCGGGACGAATCATGCCTGCGCCCTTCGCCATCCCTCCGACGGTGAATCCCGCCGCCGTGACGACGACCTGTTTCGGTTCGGTATCGGTGGTCATGATCGCCCAAGCTGCAGCGGTCCCATCAGTGTCGGAATCGCCGAGGCCCTCGATTGCGTCTGCGACGCCGGCCGTCACTGCTTCGGGAGCAAGGTGGGTTCCGATCATGCCCGTCGAACAAACGAGCACGTCCTCCGGTGCGCATCCCAAGATCTCGGCCGTGCGATTGGCCGTCAACTCGGCCACGGCACGCCCGCGTTTCCCTGTCGCTGCGTTCGCACATCCCGAGTTCAGCACGACGGCCCGCGCCGTCGGAGCAACGTCGAGATGCTTGCGAGAGAGTCGGACGGGTGCGGCTGCCGCCATATTGGTCGTGAAGACGGCAGCGGCGACGACCGGAGTCCGAGCGGCAACGATCGCGAGGTCGAGTGCTCCTCCGCTCTTGATGCCGGCAGAGACGCCGACGGCCTGAAAACCTTTCGGTGCGACAACACTCACGGCATCCACCCTTCCATCGGGAGTCCCGACGTCTCGTCGAATCCAAGCATCAGGTTCGCCGCCTGCACGGCCTGTCCAGCTGCACCTTTCACGAGGTTGTCGATAGCACAGATGAGCACCGCCGTGCCGGTGCGCTCGTCGAGATTCGTCGAGATCAGAGAGCGGTTGGACCCGATCACCCACCGTGTCTCCGGGGACCCTTCCACCAGCGATACGAAGGGTTCATCCCGGTATGCGGCCTCGAGAGTGGCGACCAGGTCGTCGAGTGTCGTCCCCGCCGGCGTCTTGGCGTAGATCGTGGTGAGGATGCCCCGCTGCATCGGCACGAGGTGCGGCGTGAAGATGAGTTCGACCGCGTCGGCCGACTCGAGGTCGAGCGCACGCTCCATCTCCGGTTGGTGCCGGTGCTCGAGAATCTTGTAGGCCTTCGCCGACTCGTCCACCGCACCGAACTGGAGGCCTGCCTGCACACCACGCCCGCCACCCGAGACCCCCGACATCGAATCGACCACGATCCCGGTCGGTTCGATCACTCCTGCAGAGAGGAGAGGTGCAAGCGGAAGAATGGCCGACGTCGGGTAGCACCCGGGGGAAGCGACTCGATCTGTTCCGGAGATCTCAGAGCGATGACGCTCCGGTAGGCCGTATGCCCACCGACCAAGTTCGTTCGGGAACGGATGGTCGACACCGTATGCATCGAGATATCGCTGCGGCGTGTCGAGTCGGAAGTCGCTGCCGAGGTCGACGACCGGTATCCCCCGATCCAGCAGCGCCAGAGCAGGGATCGAGGAGGCTCCGTGCGGAAGAGCGAGGAACGCCAGGTCAACGTCAGGAACGGCTCCAGGTTCGTTCGCTCCGAGGACCCGGTCTCCGTCGCGTAGGTGCGGATGGACGGATCCGAGCGTCTTTCCGGCAGATGAATGTGCTCCCAGGTACGCGACGGCAAGGTCTGGGTGACCGTCCACAAGACGGATCAGTTCACCACCGGCGTAGCCGGAAGAACCGAGAATTGCGATAGAAGTAGTCACAGAGTTTCCTTGAGGGAGCGGAAAATATACGCATATGCGTTGTGTAATGCAAGATGAACGGTCGAGCCGAGAAACCGGATCCGAATACGTTCCAAGCAATCGTGTTGCGGTACCACCGTACTGCGACAACACTTACTGAATCCAACCGCAAGGAGAAGACAATGGCACTCGGTCCGATCGAGTTGCTGGTTATCGGGTTCCCCGGGAACCGGTTCACCGGGGGAATCCTTCCGGAGATCGAACGACTCGTCGACAATGACGTGATCACGCTGGTCGACGCACTCCTCATCTACAAGGATGAGAACGGCGACGTCGAGATCATCGAACTCGACCAGGTTGACGCCGGCCAGGACGTCGCTGCGCTGGGCAGGTTCCTCGACGAGAGCAACGGGTTGATCTCGGAAGAAGACATGGAAGGCTTCGCCGAAGCATTGGAGCCCGGCTCCTCTGCCGCTGCGCTCGCATTCGAGCACACCTGGTTCAAGCCGCTGCGGGACGAGCTCGTTGACTCGGGGGGCATCCTGCTCGCCAACATGCGAATCCCGGGACTCGTCGTGGACGAGGTTCTCGCCGCCGTCGCAGCACTCGAAGACGAATAGGGAGGAACTCACCATGCCAAGAAGACGTGGACGCCCGGGCATCGCAGGAACGATGGCCCGAACCGCAGTGATCGCAGGGACCGCAACCGCCGTGAGCGGTGGAATGCAACGGAAGTCGGCGAACAAGCAGGCCGCACAGCAGAACCAGGCCGCTGCGAATCAGGCTGCATACGAGTCCCAGGACCAGTTGGACGAGATGCAGGCGCAGATGAACGCCATGCAGACCCAGCAAGCCCCCGCTCCCCAGCCGGCAGTGGCAACAGTCCCTGCCGCAGATGACATCATGGGGCAACTTCAGCGTCTCGCCGACATGAAGAATGCAGGCCTGCTCACCGACGCTGAGTTCGCCGCAGCGAAGGCGAAGCTACTCAGCTGACCATCGAACCAGTGCCGCGAACAGGGCCGGGAAACCGCGAGACACCGCTCGCCGTTCTTCCGGCCCTGGCACTATTTTCGAAGTCACGCCAGGCTATGCAGATATGAAAACACGGGCCACACTTCTCGTCCTACTCATCGCGGCATTCGTCGTCGCCGCCTTCCCTGCTCTTGCACAGACCGACACCGACGATGGTCCGGTCGTGCAGTCCGTGATGTTCTTCTCCCCAACATGCGGTCACTGTGAACTCGTCATCAACGAGCACTTGCCCGTCATCTTCGAGCAGTACGGCGGCGAACCAGTCGTCCTCTTCGACGACACCATTCCCCCCGAAGACGTGGCTTTCTACCTGATGACAAACGGGACTCTCGAGATCCTCCTGGTCGATGCAAGTATTGAGATCGGCGCGATCATGTTCGGGGAGGACTCGGAACGGCTCGGCATTGAGAGCGCCGGAGTGCCTCGCCTCGACGTCGAGGACATCTACCTCGTCGGATCCGAGCAGATCCCGGCGGAATTCCCCGGCATCATCGAAGAGGGTCTTGCGAACGGCGGCATCCCCTGGCCCGACGTGCCGGGTCTTGAAGCGGCCCTGGCAACTGTTCCAGGCTCGTCGGGAGTCGAACAGCCGGCTACCGGCGAAACAGCCGATGACTCTTCCGAAGCGCTGCTCGCGGCCGAGAACGAGTCGATCGGCGACAAGGTCGCCCGCGACCCGCTGGGCAACGGCCTCGCGATTCTCGTCCTCGCCGGATTGCTCGCGAGTCTCGTCCTCGTCCCCGTCCTCGTCCATCGCGGGTCGCTTCACGGCGGCCCCGTATGGGTCATCCCCGTGCTCGCGGTCATCGGTCTCGGAGTCTCTCTCTACCTCGGAAGCGTCGAAACGAGTGGCGTCGAAGCCGTCTGTGGGCCCGTCGGCGATTGCAACGCCGTGCAACAGAGCTCATATGCGTCGATCTTCGGGATTCCGATCGGCGTCCTCGGAGCGATCGCCTACGTCGGTCTCATTGTCGGATGGGTCGTCACGAGGGTCGCGAAGGGTCGCACCGCCGACATCGCAGCTTTCCTGATAGCCCTGACGGCATTCGGAGGCACGGCGTTCTCAATCTACCTGACGTTCCTCGAGCCGTTCGTGATCGGAGCCACGTGCATGTGGTGTCTGACCTCTGCTCTCGCCATCGTCGGGTTGCTCTGGTTCACGGCTGCGCCCGGGTGGGCCGCCTTCGAACGACTCCGAGAACCAACGTCGATCAGCGAGTAGCTCCGTCGATCCACTCGTCGATCCATACGTAGGCCTGCTCCTCTGAATACGGGCCCTCGTCCACGCGCCGCTCGTAGAGCATCTTCATGATCTCTCCCACCCGACGTCCCGGTTCAAGGTCGAGATACTCCATCACCTGGTTCCCGTCGATCGGCGGGCGCAAAGAGTCGAGTTCCTCCCTCGCACGAAGGTCGGCGATCCGCTCTTCGAGCTCGTCGATCCTCCTCGATATCGTCCGTTCGCGACGCTTGTTGCGCGTCGTGACATCGCAGCGAACGAGCTCGTTGAGATCCTTCAGGAGATCCCCCGCGTCGCGAACGTAGCGACGAACCGCCGAGTCGGTCCACCCCATCTTGAACGTGTGCGGCCGCATGTGGAGGAACACGAGCCTGGACACGTCCTCGGTCGTCTTCTTCGAGTAGCGGAGCGCCTTCATGCGGCGCCGCGTCATGCGAGCCCCTACGACCTCGTGGTGGTGGAACGAGACCCCGCCGGGTCCGAACTCCCGCGTGTCGGGTTTTCCGATGTCGTGAAACAGCGCCGCCAGACGCAGTTCGAGACGCGGAGACGTCTTCTCGACGACGGCGATCGAATGGGCCAGAACGTCCTTGTGATGATGGGCCGGATCAACCTGGAGCGCTAGCGCAGGCAGTTCCGGGATGAACTCCTCGGCAAGGCCGGTCTCGACGAGACCCCAGAGCGCAGGTCCAACGTGATCCCCGATCATCAACAGGTCGAGTTCCCTCTTGATCCTCTCTGCCGAGACGATCTCAAGACGCCCATGCATGCCATGAACCGCATCCAGTGCCGTTTCGTCGGGAGCGAAACCGAGACGGGAAACGAACCGGAACAGGCGGAGCATCCTCAGTGGATCGTCCCCGAACGAAATCTCGGGATCGAGCGGTGTGCGGAGCAGACCTGAGTGAAGATCGACGAGACCGCCGAACGGGTCCATCATCTCGGGACTGTCATCGTCCGATGTGGGGACGCGAATCGCCATCGCGTTCACTGTGAAGTCCCGCCGGGAGAGGTCTTCCTCGATGTCGTCCGAGTAGGTGACCTCGGGTTTCCGGCTCTCGTCCCGGTAGATCTCCGAACGGAACGTCGTGATCTCGTGGACTCGTCCGTTCCTAATCGCACCGATCGTGCCGTACGTCTGACCCGCCAGGTACAGGTCGGTGGCCCACGGGCGCACGATCTCCTCGATCTCGTCGGGACGGGCACCGGTGGTGAAGTCGAGGTCTGCGTTCGGTCGGTCCAGCAAGGCGTCGCGCACGCTCCCCCCAACGAGGTAGAGGCTGTGCCCTGCAGCGGCGAACAGTTCGGAGAGTTCCCGAGAGGCGGTACCAGAATCCAGAAGGGTCTGAAGCCGAGGGGGGATCACGGGCAACCCCCCGGTCGTCCATCAAAGGGCGTTGGACACTTGCCGACAGACAGCCAACAGCGAACAGCGGACAGCCCGAGGGAGGTCAACAGCTGACACGTGACAGGCGACAGGCTGAGGAGAGCTACCAGCCACCAGCTGCCAGCCACCAGCAAGAACCCGAACCTTTGTCCATGGC
>JBLWQS010000014.1:0-12709 GCA_048452705.1 Acidimicrobiia bacterium | reverse complement strand
GCGATAGCGGCGTCCCGAATCGGATGTGGACCGAGCCATATCGGCGGTGCAGATTGCTGATGAATCGGAGGGCCCATGCGAAGCTCTCCTCCTCCTTCTTGCCTCCAAGTTGCTCGGTGGCGTATGCCCCGATGTCCGAGATCTGGTCATAGGCGATCGACACCGGGATGAACACGACGTCGTCGACGAGTCCGCGCAGGTAGGTGTCGACGACGTACGAGAGCATGCCGAGGCGCGGGGATCGCAGTTTCCCCGTGCGCGATCGGCCACCTTCGAGGTACCACTCGAGAGGGAACCGCTTCTCGAGGAGGTAGTCGACGTACTGGCGCAGAACGAACTTGTAGGGCTCGTTGGTCTTGAACTCGCGTCGGATGAAGAAGATGCCCGTGCGACGGAGAAGGAGACCGATCGGGAAGAAGTTCAGATTGATTCCACCGGCCGTGTGATTCGGCGGGAACTCGTTCTGGTACAGCACGTACTGCAGGACGAGATGGTCGGAGTTCGACTTGTGCGACGGCAAGAAGACGAGTGGGTGCTCTTCGCCGATGTGGTAGAGCTCGCGGAGTTCCTCGGTTGAGTACTCGAGGTGCTGATATCCGAGGCTGAGTACCCAAGCCATGATGCCGGTTACGACGTCGATGACGTAGGGGGAGTGCGTTGCCGCCATCTCCTTGAGGTAGTAGGCGGTCTTGCGTTGCATCTTGTTGAGTGGCACATCCTCCTGGATGGCGAGCCGCGAGACACCCCGCTGGAAGCCACGGGACCAGTACAGGTCCTCCCTCAAGAATTTCGGCACCTTGTAGCGTGCGCCGCGGAGCGATCGTTCGGCACGCTCGAGGGCGAGCCATGCCTTGAGAGCGATGAACTCAGACAGGGACGTGCCCTCGGCGGGTCCGCGACCACTCGGATCACTCCACCGGCGTTCGAGGACAGACTTGTGTGCCGATTCGGCAACCACGATCCGGATGCGATCCGGCTGGAACGTTCGGATCCAACGTTGGCGCGCGACATTCGGATCTCTCGGATCCCCGAAGACGAGGAAATCCTTCAGAGAAATACGACGCTTGCCGTCGCGCTCGCTGGCAAGCCACACGATCCGGAGCGGAATCATGACGGGATCGTCGTCTTGTGAGACCCGCGCTTCGAGGCGCGGGTCGCTGCGCCTCCGGCGACGAACTCGGCGACTGGCCGGGATGTAGGCGGTATCGACGCGGACGTCGTCAGGTCGATTCCGCCCTATCCAACTCTTGACCAGTTCACGCTCGATCGACGTCTCGGCATCGATCAGGAGCAGAACGGGACCCTCGGCGTCAACGGGCCAGGCGGGCTCGTCGGTCAGCGGAGGGTCCCATTGTGCTGGCATCGGTCGTGCCTACTCGTCCTTGCTCGATGTGAGTCCCGTGGCGGTGTCTTTCGCCTTGTCCCAGAGGCCTCCGGCCGTCTCCGTGGCGGTTGCCGCTGCGCCGGATGCCATGGTCGCTGCACTGCCTGCTGCACCAGTGGCTTTGCCAGCGGCAGACGATGCCATGTCGCCGGCACCGGAGAGCGCCGTGGTGACCTGATCGGCGAGACTCTCGGGGAGCTTGTCCTTCATCCACTCGGTCGTCACACCGATCATCTCTTTGGCCTTCTCGGCCGTGACTCCGGTCTTCTCGGTGATCTGTGCGATCAACTCGTCCACGGGTCCTCCTCAGTGGCGGGTAACGATTGTACCGCACGGAGGTCCCCGACTTCTTTGTCAATCCCAGCCGAGTTCGTGAAGCCGTTGATCGTCGATGCCGAGGTGATGAGCAACCTCGTGGAGCACGGTGACGCGGATCTCGTCATTGAGTTCTTCATCACTCAGACCGAGTTCGATGTGAGGCTCATAGAAGATCGAGATTTGGTCCGGGGCGTACCCGAAGTAGTCGACACCCCGATCGGCGAGCGAGACACCGTCATAGAGGCCGAGAAGCCCCTGCCCTTCGGGATCCTGGTCGTGCGTCGGTCGGTCTTCGACAACAACGACGAGATTGTCGATCCGCTCTGTGACCCACTCAGGCAGTTCGGCGAGAACCGCATCCACGACACGAGAGAACTCCCGCCGGTTCACGTTCTCCGCCTGGAGTCTGTCCCGACGGCCGAAGGGCGGGGGGACGCGGAGGAGCACAGGGACGACGCCGGGGGGCATGTCCAGATGTTGCGGCAGTGCGGAAACACCCTCCGAGCCTAGAACGGCCCTCCGCTACACTTTCCGTTCCCGGGCGCTTAGCTCAGCGGGAGAGCGCTGCCTTCACACGGCAGAGGTCGGCGGTTCGATCCCGCCAGCGCCCACCAGAGAGGTTTCCAGCGTCCGTTCTCCCGACGCGTCCGTTACGACGTTCCCATCTCTTCCTTCCCAGCAGACTTGAGCTGTTCACGAACTACATCCTGTACCTCGATGACGACCTCAGATCGAATTCGGTGTCTCCTCAGTTCCATGGGCCCACGGTGCACCGCGCGGATGTTGGGGACATCTCCTCTAGCAAGTGACGCCGAGCGGGGGTACAACCTCCTGGAGGAGGTTCTACATGCGGGGGAAGATGATTCGCTGTTTTGTGTTGGTGGGTGCAGTTGGTTTGCTGTCGGTCAGCTGTTCGAGCGAAACGAGTACAAGTGTCGATCCGTCTGCTGCGTCCGAAACGGCTCCGACGGCACCTGAGTCCGGCACGACAGCGCCCGAAGTGACGACAACGGGTGCAACCGACGAGAGCATTCCGGACGACGGTACACGGCCCGGGAGCAGTGAGTGCACGGTCGAGATAACCGGCGATCGCGAAGAAACGTGGACCTTTGAAGCGAGCGCGAATCGCGTGGGGATCGCGACCGACTACTGGTTCAGTGACGATGCCATTCGCGAGGCGGTCGAAGAGTTGGGCGGCTCGTATGACGAGTTCGTCGAGAAGGGCGAGCCCCTTGTCGGAGTCCTGGGGGTCTACTGCTCCGCGAGCAACGACCCCATGGATCCCGGACACGGAGTGCACGTTCGCGCGACGAATGCCACCCGGGCTACGGATCTGCCGATGGGGCCGGGGAATTACGCCATCGTCGGTGGCGGCACCGTGATCGATGATGGTCCTGCCGCGATGGTCGTCGCCGATGTGACCATGATCGGCGATGACCTCTACGAGACCGTTGCCGATTCCGGCTTCCTCGCCATCGACCGGTGGGACATCGAGGGGATCGAGGGATCGTTCTCGTTCACTGCGCTCGAGATGTTCTCCGAGGACCAGAAAGAGATCGGAGTGACCGTCCAGTTCTCGATCGCCTGTGACGCGCCGCCGTACAGCTGTTAGGTGTGGCGGTAGGGTGCCCCCGTGAACAGAGACGAGACCGTCGAAGGCCCGTACATCGAACCGGAGGCGTTCGCCAATCCTGACTCGCTGGCGACGGCGGCATGGTTGGTGGAGCGATTCGACGATCCGACCGTCAGGGTCGTCGACGCCCGGTACATCATCGAAGTGGATGATCAGGGGCGGTTCCATGAGGTGCCAGGGCGGGACTCCTTCCTCGAGTCACACATCCCGGGTGCGGTGTTTCTGGATCTCGACACGCTCGAGAATCCTGCAAACCCTGTCCACATCGTCGGAGCCCAAGGGTTCAGCGACATCATGTCCCAGCTGGGGATCGGCAGCGACGATGAGGTGGTTGTCTACGACACCGATGGCGGGGTGTGGTCTGCTCGGCTGTGGTGGGCGCTGCGCCACTACGGCCACACGGCCGTGAGGATTCTCAACGGGGGATTCAGCAACTGGGTTAGGGAAGGGCTGGCCACCGAGAGCGGAGAGCACCCGATCGAGCCGTCTCATTTCGTGGCTCGCCTTCAGCCCGATTTCAGAGTGGAGATCGGTGATGTCGTTTCCGCGATGACGGAGCCGGATACGGTGATCATCGACGGCCTCACTGAACCATTTCACGCCGGAGTGGCACGTCTCTTCCCCCATCTGCCGGGGGGACACATCCCGGGTGCTATCAACATGCCGGCACCGGACAACCTCGATCCCGAAACAGACAGAATCCTGCCCGTTGCAGAATTGGCCGAGCGTTGGACGCCGGTGGTCGGCAGTGCCAAGCAGATCGTCACCTACTGCGGCGCCGGCATGTACGGCGCCTTCGACCTGTTCGTTCTGCACCTTCTCGGATACGACGCCGCTCTCTACGACGGGTCGTGGGAGGAGTGGGCGGCGAACAAGGATCTTCCGATCGCGACGGCACAGTCTGTTCCCGAGGAAGACGACCGCTGAACCTGGCGGTGGCGGTTTGTCAGCCACATCCTGCATTCCGCGGGCTGACGGCGTCAAATACGAGGTTGCCAACCCTGGGTATGCAGTCTTAGTTGGTTTCGAATCTCACCTGGAGCGTGACGGCCACCTGCTGTTGGCCTGCCTCGATGGGAGTCTCCACCGATGCGCCGACCGAGTCCTCGAATGCGGCCCGGTAGAGGGGCTGCGGGGGAGCGCTTGCGACCGATTCTGAGATCATCACGGCCTTGCCCAGCGTCAGCCCGGCGAGGTCGGCGAGTTGCTGGGCCTTCGAACGGGCGGCTTCCCATGCGGCGTCGCGAGCGGCGGAGATGAGTTCCTCGTCGTCTTCGATCGAGAAGGAGACGCCGGAGACCTGAATCTCGTCACCGACACCAACAACGGCAGCATCGATCACCGAACCGGCGGAGTCGATGTCGCGGATCTTCGCGGTGACGGTGTTGCTCACGCGGTACCCAACGAGTTTCCGCTGATCGCTCGAGTATTCGTACTCGGGGTAGATCGAATAGTTCGCCGTCTGAACGTCTTCGGTGGCGACGCCGGACGACTCGAGCGTCGAGATGAGCTGATCGGCGAGTGCCGCCGCGTCGGCTACGGCCTGTGTGACGGTTGGTCGAAGCACCGATACACCAAAGGACATCTGCAGGGTGTCCGGAGTGCCGAATACCTCGCCACGTCCGGATACGGCGATACCGCTCGCGGCCGCCTCCTCCGCTCCTGTGTTCTCCACCGTCACGCTCGGCGTGCACGCAGCGATGAGGATCGCTGCCACTGCCAACAGTCCAATTGCGAGTCGTCTCACGGTTACCTCCGTAGATGCATCACCTCTATGACGATCGTAGGCCTGCGAACAGTTCCCGGTCGCTCACGGGGACATAGAATCCCGAATGTCGAGATTCACGAAATCTTCATCATCGTTGCCCCTGATATTCATGATGCCGGGTTTCAATGAGGCCTCGATTCCGAATAAGGAGATACCCAATGAAAGTCAAAGCCCGGTCTTCGCAAGCGCTCCTCATCTTGGTGGTGGCGCTGGTGGCGGTCATCAGCATCGCAGCAGTCGCCGTTGGCGCGACATCCGACGATGCCACGTCGAGCGCATCATCAGCGGTAGTGATCGAAGCATCCGCTTCCTCGCTCACCGACAGTGAGATAGAAGGCATCATGTTCATGCGCGAAGAGGAGAAACTCGCCCACGACGTGTACGTGACCTTCGCCGACATGTACGGCCAGCCCATCTTCTCGAACATTGCGTCCGCCGAAACGCAGCACATGGCCTCGGTCCTCGCACTCATCGAGGCATACGAACTCGACGATCCGGCTGACACCAACGATGTCGGGACGTTCGCGAACCAGGAGTTGCAGGATCTCTACGACGACCTGATCGCCCAGGGTTCCGTGGATCTCGCAGCAGCGTTCGAAGTCGGTGCCGTCATCGAAGAAGTTGACATCCTCGATCTCGAGCGGTATCTCGAAGACACGACCAATCCCGACATCATCATGGTGTACGACAACCTGTTGCGTGGTTCCGAGAACCATCTTCGGTCCTTCGTATCGCAGATCAACGCGAACGGCGGCAACCGGCCACCCGTTCTCATGGAGCAGGGCGCGTACGAAGAGATCCTCGCTTCGGAGAACCAGCGTGGCGACGGATCCGGTGCCGGCCACGGCGAAGGCGAATGTGACGAGAGCGGAGAGGGCCAGCACGGGCAAGGCCAGCAGGGTCAGGGTCAGGGTCAGGGCCAGGGTCAAGGCGGACAGGGCCAGCACGGCCAAGGCATGCACGGCCAGAGCGGCTAGCCGTCCCGACTTCGCAAATCGAACCAGGAACCCGCGTCCGGGTGATCAGAGGGCAAGCGCCACGATGGCTCCCATCGCCAGCACGATGCCCACGGTCTGCCCCGGGCGCGGTCGTTCATGGAGCACGATGATGGCCGTGATGGCGGTGAACGCCGGGTAGAGCGATGACAGCACGGCGCTGATGCCGAGCGGTCCTCGCTGGAGGGCGAGAGCGATAGCGACGTTCGCGGCCATGTCCAGATTCCCCAAGACAACCAGCATGCCGAGTCCCCGACCTCCCGGTGGTTTAGCGACCCCACGGGACCCCGCTATCGCGAAGGCGATCGGAATTGTCATCCCCCTGGCACCGACGAGCGGCCACAGTCCGGATGCCTCAGATGTCTGAGCGAACGCGATGAAGAAGATGCCGAACGCTGTGCCCGCCAGCATGGCCCGACCGATCATTCGAATATCGGTGCGTTCGCCGGTGGGGTCGAGGCCGATGAGGAGGACCGCTCCGAGGGCGAGAGCGATCCCGATCCAGTGCCGCGTGGAGAGTTCAGCTCCTTGCGCGATGTCCGCGATGACCGGGATCACCGCGGTCGTCGCTCCCGCGATCGGTGCAACGATCGTCATCGCCCCAGATGCAAGAGTGGAGTAGAGCGCTGCCAGTCCCACGAGTCCGATGACTCCGGCCAGCGCTCCCCACATGAGATCGGCTCCGGTCACAGCTGTGGCTGGAACGACGACGAGTCCGATGGCCAGTACCCCGAGTCCCAGTGTCTGGGACCAGGCCGTCACAGTCCACACAGACAGGCGGCGCGTCGAGATGCCTCCGAGGAAGTCGCCGAGTCCGTAGAAGACGGCTGAAGTGAGTGCGAGGATCTGGCTCATGGAGGGACGAGCGTATTAGCCGAGAATCGAGGGTGCGCCGATCGTCGCCGCGCAGGAGGCCACCTCGTCGAACGCTGGGAGGGCGAGTCCGCTCTGCGAGATCGACACCGCGGCGGCCGCGTTCGCGAACGTGATCGAGTCCATCCAGTTGGCCCCCATTGCCCGCTGGACAGCGAGCGCCGCGATGAACACGTCCCCGGCACCTGTCTCGTCGACCGCTTCGACTGCCGCTGTGGGAATGGCCGTGATGGACTCATTGGCGGCGAACAGAGCGCCGGCCGATCCGAGCTTGAGAATGGATCGCTGCACACCCATCGCCGCGAGATCCTGAGCCGCGAGGATCGGGGCCGCTTCATCATCGAACGAGCGACCCGTGAGCGCTCCGGCTTCGAGAGCGTTCGGCGTGATCACCTCAGCGCCGGTCAGGGAGATTCTCGATGCCTCCTGCGGGGAGGCCGGGTCCAGATAGACCGGCACACCGGAGTGTCGGGACCATCCGATCAGCAGGTCGACCGTGTTGGTGGGTACCTCGCTCTGTGTGATCACGACATCGCACTCGGCCAGTGCGTCGAGCGCTGGAACGACGCTGTCCCACGTGAGGCGCGAGTTCGCACCCGTCGTGAACACGAGTGACCGGTGTCTGCCGTCGACGAGTTGGATCACGACGAAGCCGGTGGACTCTTCGCTCGTGATCGTCACGTGATCCGTGTCGACACCGTCCCCGTTCGTAGCGGCGAGGCACAGTCGACCGAACTCGTCGTCGCCCACGCAGCCAACGAGCACGGCATCGGCTCCCAGCCGCGCCGCAGCACGAGCCTGGTTAGAGCCTTTCCCCCCGGGTTCGATGATGTAGCGCTCAGCGAGGTACGTCCCATCTTCCGAGCGGTGCTCTCCTCCGAACAGATGGATGTCCATGTTGAGGCCACCGACGACGCCGACTCTCGGAGTCATGAGGGACCCCACGAAGAACCTAGATTCAGCTGGAGAGCGTCGTAGCGAGCCATGGGTTGACGATACCTGTGGGCCTCAGCCTTAGAGCGTTTCGACGGCATCTGTAAGGCGAGCGATGGCGTCTTGGATCTGCTCGCCGGGAGCAGCGATCGTCATGCGGGCGAAACCTGCACCCTGACGACCGAACCAATGGCCGGGGCTCAACGCAAGGTGGGCAGATTCGCCCAGCCACTTCGCAAGCTGTGGAACGTCCATGTTGAGGCCACGGAAATCGATCCAGGCAAGGTAGGTCCCCTCGGGTTCGACGATCCCGATGCCGGGAGGGAGTCCATCCCGGAGCAGCGCAACATTCGATGCAACGAGGGCAAGAAGTCCGTCGAGCCAGTCGGCGCCGGTGAGATACCCGGCCTCGAATGCCGCGATCCCGAAAACGTTGTTCCTCGTCAGGTGGAGCTGAGAACTCCTCGCTCGGAACAGTTTCGAGATGTCGTCGTCTCCGGCCACAAGGAGCGTGTCGGACACGCCCGCCAGGCCGAAGGTCTTGATCGGGCCGTGCGTGGCAGCCCAGGAGACGCCGGAATCTGCGGCAACCGAAGCGAAGGGGGTGAATCGGAACGGGGGGAGTGCCAGATCTGCGTGGATCTCATCGGCGATGACGAAGACGTCGTTCTGTGCGCAGATCTCTGCGACGTCGGCGAGTTCGTCGGCGTTCCACACGCGACCGACGGGATTATGGGGATTGCAGAGGATCATCACTTTCGTGGTCGGGTCAGCGGTCTGCGCTGCTAAATCTTCGAGATCCATGCGATAGCCGTCGTCGGTGAGCACGAGGGGGCTGCGCAGGGCGGTCCTGTTCGCCGACGTGATCAGAGGCTTGAAGTCCGTGAACACGGGGGGCTGGATGAGTACGCCATCCCCGGGTTCGGTGAGCTCTTCGATGAGGACCCCGATGGACGTACCGACGCTCGGGCTGATGGACGTCTTGAGATCGGTCCCATCCCATCCGTGACGGGTCGCCATCCATTCCCAGAAGGCGTCAACGATTGACGAGGGCCGAGTTTCGTAGCCGTACCAGGTGCTCTGGGATCTGGCTTGCAGCGCATCGACGACACCTGGAGCGAGATCGATGTAGGGCTCGGCGATCCACAGAGGTAGGAGATCGTTGGCGTCTCCGAAGAGATGGGTCAGTCGTTTGGTGTCGGTGGCGAGGCTGGCGCTGGTCACTGCGTCGTTGGCAAATGGTGTGGCAGGCATCCAATCAGCATAGAACCCAGGAGTCTGGCGTAGGAAACGACACGAAAAGCGTACTTGATTTCAAGTGATGTGCGCCAGACTCCACAGCGGGGAGCGGGTAGCGTTGTGCGCATGCCCAACCATCTCAGCAACGCCTCTTCGCCCTATCTCCTCCAGCATGCCGACAACCCGGTTGACTGGTGGGAGTGGGGAGACGACGCGTTTGCCGAAGCAGCCGAACGTGACCTTCCTGTGTTGCTGTCCGTCGGGTATTCGGCGTGTCACTGGTGCCACGTCATGGCCCATGAATCATTCGAAGACGAGGAGACCGCGCGGTACTTGAACGACCACTTCGTGAACATCAAGGTCGACCGGGAAGAGCGTCCAGACGTCGACCGGATCTACATGGATGCCGTCACAGCAACGACCGGTCGTGGTGGCTGGCCGATGACCGTGTTCCTGACGCCCGAGGCGAAACCCTTCTACGCAGGCACGTACTTCCCGAACGAGCAGCGCCACGGCATGCCCTCGTTCATGGACGTTCTCCGAGCCATCGACGATGCCTGGACCCACCGACGCGACGGGCTGATCAGCCAATCCGACGAGATCACCCGGCTGATCTCCGACCGCTCCACCGTCTCTGTCGTCGCACCGTCGCCCGGGCAGATCGAACTCGCCGTCGACGCGATCGCAGCCACATTCGACCCATCCCACGGCGGTTTCGGGCGCGCACCGAAGTTCCCTCAACCGTCAACGCTCGAGTTCCTGCTCCGATTCGGTGTCCTCCGGCCCGACAGCGACCGGGCCCCGAAAGCGCTGGCCATCGTCGAGACGACGCTCGATCACATGGCGAGGGGAGGGATCTACGACCACCTCGAGGGAGGCTTCGCCCGGTACTCGGTAGACGACCGGTGGCTCGTACCGCACTTCGAGAAGATGCTCTACGACAACGCCCTGCTCGCTCGTCTCTACCTCCGTACCTGGCAGGTGTTCGGACAACCATGGATGCTCGACACGGCGCGTGAGACACTCGACTACCTCGCCCGCGACATGATCGACCCGTCGGGAGGCATCCACTCAGCGGAGGATGCCGATGCCGAAGGTCGAGAGGGATCGTTCGCCGTGTGGACGTGGGACGAACTCGTCGACGTCCTGGGCCCGGATCTCGAGATGGGCGCTGTGATCTACGGAGCAACGCCGGACGGGAACTTCGAGGGATCGAACATCCTCCACCTACCGGTTTCCGTCACCGACGCCGCCGAGCAGGTCGGCATTCCCGAGAGCGATCTGCGGGATCGGAAGCGTCGAATCGACGGTCTCCTTCGTGAACGCCGCTCGCTACGGGTTCGCCCGGGTCGGGACGACAAAGTCGTCACCGCATGGAACGGGCTTGCCCTTCGGGCATTCGCCGAGGCCGGCGCGATCCTGAGCAGCGACCGCTACCTATCGGTGGCAGAGGGGATCGCGACTTTCCTCACCGGGCCGATGTTGAGCGGCGATCGACTCCTGCGGTCATGGCGACAGGGGACGGGCGGGCCCGACGGTTTCTGCGATGACTACGCCGCATCGGCGATCGGCCTCTTCGCCCTGTACCAGGCCACGGGAGAGGAACGCTGGTATCGACACGCCGAGCATCTGACCCGCGTGATGATCGATCGGTTCGGCGACGATGCCGGAGGGTTCTTTGCCACGGCCGTTGACGCGGCACCACTCATTTCACGACCGAAGAACGTGCACGACAATCCGACGCCTTCCGACAACGCTCTCGCAGCCGAAGCGCTCTCGATCTTTGCAGCGTTCAGCGGAGACGCCGAGGCGTATGGATGGTTCGAGCGTACGGTCGGGAGTATCGGACCGACCCTGTCGACACAGCCATGGGCGCACGGGCACATGCTCGGTGTGTGGATGTCCAACCCTGCTGGAGAGATCGCCATCATCGGCGAACCCGAGGCCCGGCGGCCGTTCGTCGATGTGGCGTGGGACCGATTCCGTCCGGGTACGGTCGTGGCCGTAGGCGACGGGAGTGCCAGCGCAGTTCCTCTACTCGATGGGCGTCTCGCTTCTGAAGGAGGCCGTGCGTTCGTGTGCCTTGGATTCGTGTGCGATCTCCCTGCGGAGTCGCCAGAAGAACTCTCGGCTCAGTTGGATCCGTCCTGATCCCTCTTCACCGCTTCGAGCGTCACGACTCGCTGTGGCTCGGCATCCAGAACCGTGATTAGGAGGCCTTCGAGATCGAACGTCTCGCCGCGTTCGGGGATCCGTCCGGCCGTGCCTGCCACAAGGCCACCAACGGTGTGCCAATCGCCGGCCGGCAGCAGTACGCCGCTGATCGCTTCGAGATCTTCGACATCGGCAGCGGCGTCGAGTCTCCAGCGGCCGGCTCCCACCGCTCGTATGTCCGGGCGCAGCATCTCGCCTTCGTCGGACACCCGACCGACAAGCTCGGCAACGACGTCTTCGATCGTCACGATCCCCGCGGTTCCACCGTGTTCGTCAACAGCGACGGCAAGGTGCACGCCGCTGCGCTGCATCTCAGAGAGCAGATCGATGACCCGCTTCGTCTCCGGGACGACGAGTTCCTCAGCCGTCACGGTGAGCACGGGAGCATCCGGAGACTCGACAACCGCTGCAGCAAGGTCCTGAAGGCGAACCACGCCCTGGATGTCGTCTAGATCGCCTTCATAGACCAGGAGTCTGCGGTGGCCGCTGTGGATCGCAACTTCGAGTGCATCGCCGATCGTTGAGTCGACTCCCACCGCCACGATCTCGGTTCTCGGTGTGAGGATCTCGTCAACGGTCCGATCCCCGAGATCGAACGCCCTCTCCATCAGGTTCCGATCCGTCTCCTCGATCGATCCCTCAGCCGCGGCCTCGAGCGCCAGTCTCCGCAGTTCCTGCTCCGTCACGACGGTTGATGTCGCGATGCCCGTGCCCGGAGCCTGAAGGTCGGCGAACGCCACCAGCACGCTCACGACGGGCCGGAGCACCCACACGAGGCCGGACACGAGCCGAGCCGTTGCCAACGCCACGCTGTACGGATGACGAACCGCGTACGTCTTGGGAATCGCCTCGGCGTAGACGAAGAGCACGACGGTGAGAACGATCGAAGCGATGGTGACACCGAGATTACCGAAGTGTCTGCCGGAGAGCACGCCTACGACCGTCGCTGCTCCGATCTGAACGAGGAGCACCACCAGCAGGACGGTGTTCAAGACGCGAGGGAGATCATCGACAAGTCCGAGGAGTCTCGCGGAGCGATGGTCACCCTCGGCAGCCCGCACTTCGACCCGTACGCGCTGAACCCGCAGAAGGGCTGCTTCGGCAGCACCAAGCACAACGGCGGCCGCGAGGAGAACCAGCAGGATGGAAATGAGTAAGAAATCGGTCCCGGTCATGTCCCAAGTCTCGCGCATTCGGTAGCGTGAGGGGATGAGGCTGGCAAAAGCGCTCGGCGTTGGTCTCGTTTTCGCTGTCTTGGCTATCGGAGGTCTGTGGATGATTCAGGATCGACTCATCTACTTCCCCGGCCCGCACCCGGGGCCCGCTCCGGTTCCGTGGGAAGAGCACCGGGT
>JBLWQS010000013.1:0-12901 GCA_048452705.1 Acidimicrobiia bacterium | reverse complement strand
GCCGCACCACAACCGCGTGTTCTCCTCCCCCACCCGGATCCTCCACCGTCGCAAGGACCTCGACGTCGCCGCCGACCTTCTCGATCCACGGTGCCCGGATGAAGACTGCTCTCATGGGTTCGGCAAGACCCGCCACGCGAAGATCGGCTTCGAACGACTCGACCTGTCGACCGAACGCATTCCTCTCGACGACCACGTCGAGCACTCCGAGCTGAGGCTGATCCACCCCCGTCGTACCCGACGCGAGGAAGATCATCCCTGCGCATGTCCCGAACACGGGCATGCCGTCTGCGATGCGATAGCGGATCGGATCGATCAATCCGTAGATCGTCGCAAGGCGACCGATCGTCGTGGATTCACCGCCCGGGATGATCAGCGCATCGATATCCGACAGCTCATCGGCCGTTCTGACCTCAACGCCATCGTGTCCCAGACGTGAGATGACGGCAAGGTGTTCACGGAAGTCGCCCTGGAGGGCGAGCGCACCGACTCTCACGTCAGTCGCCGCGGTCCTGCATCCGCTCTTCGGCGGGCATCGTGTCGATATTGATCCCGACCATCGCCTCGCCGAGTCCGGCGGAGACAGCGGCAATCTTCGCCGCATCTTTGTAGAAGGTCGTGGCTTCAACGATGGCTCGGGCACGAACGTCGGGATCGCCGGACTTGAAGACACCGGATCCCACGAAGATCCCGTCACAGCCGAGCTGCATCATCAGTGCCGCATCGGCGGGCGTAGCGATACCACCGGCCGCGAAGTTCACCACCGGGAGCATGCCCGTCGCAGCGACTTCTTTGACGAGTTCGATCGGAGCCCTGAGCTCCTTCGCCGCGTTCATCAGTTGATCCGGCCCAAGCGTGGTCAGCCAGGCGACTTGTGTGTTCATGAGACGCATGTGCCGTACCGCTTCGACGACGTTGCCGGTTCCTGGTTCGCCCTTCGTACGGATCATGGCTGCGCCCTCACCGATGCGGCGGAGCGCTTCTCCGAGATCCTTGGCTCCGTTGACGAACGGAACGGTGAACGAACGTTTGTCGACATGGAACTCGTCGACGGGCGTGAGGACCTCCGACTCGTCGATGTAGTCGACGCCGAGCGACTCGAGGACACGAGCTTCGACGAAGTGGCCGATCCGTGCCTTCGCCATTACCGGAATCGATACAGCGTTGATGATCTCTGTGACCTTCGCCGGATCCGCCATGCGGGCAACACCGCCGAGGGCCCGGATGTCGGCGGGAACGCGCTCGAGGGCCATCACGGCGACGGCACCGGCTTCCTCAGCGATCATCGCCTGGTCGGCGTTGACGACGTCCATGATGACGCCGCCCTTCAGCATCTCGGCCAACCCTCGCTTCACGCGATCGGTGCCGTGCTCGGTCGTAGTGTCCACGGTGCTCTCCTCGGTGTTCTTACCCTCAAGTCTACCGACAGGTCACCCCGTAGAACCGGTTCTGAAGAGGCGTCACCGACGGGTGATCGCGTCCTCGTATGCGGAGATGTACTCGGCGGCAACCGCTGATCCATCGAAGCGCTGGACCCGCTCCTCAGCGGCCGATCCGAAGCGAGCAGCCGTGTCGGGATGGAGCAGGAGTCCGATAATCTGTTCGGCGAGATCAGTCGGATCGCCTGGTTCCACGAACAAGGCCGTTGATCCTGCGACGTGCTCGAATGCGGGGATCGATGAAGCCACAATCGCACACGCTGAGGCCATCGCTTCGGCCACGATGATGCCGAAGCTCTCGCCACCGAGGTTCGGGGCGCAGAACACGGACGCGCTCGCGAGCTCAGCCTCCTTCACCTCATCGCCGACCCACCCGAAGAACTTGACGCCTGCGATCGGTTCGTCACGCGACGCCCCCAGAACGCTGAGCGTTGCACCCGGCACCGCTTCTCGCACGGTCGGCCACGCTTCAAGGAGAACCGGTAGCCCTTTGCGCTCTTCGTCTCGACCGAGGAAGGCAACCTTCCCAGGAATCTTCGGACCGGTCTGATATCGGGCAACATCGATGCCATTGGGGATGATGCGGTACTCGACCACGCCGTCGATCGAACTCCCCGCTATCGGACTCACCGCGGTGACGACGGTCGCGTTTCTCACGGCAAGGCGCACGCCGGTACGCCCGTGTCGGTACAACCGCCGCACCCAACCCGGAGGGTCGGCATGGAAGGTCGCGACCTTCGCCGGTCCATCGACTCTCAACGCCGCAGGCGATACGGCGGGCATCAGTGGTTCGTGAACATGGATGACGTCGACGTCCGAGAGGGCTGCTCTGATCTCGCGACCGACGCGGGGATCCAGTCGAATCGGCGTCTTCGCCCGGTTCGCCGGCACGACCGTGGTGGCTCCGAGAAGGACCGCGCCGTCGGGTCCCTCGGTGCCAGGTCCAATGATTCGCGGTTCGTGACCGGCGTCACTCAGCCATCCAGCGAGACGGATCACCTGGTCCTGGACACCGCCCGGTCGTCCGAGATCGTACGGAGAGACGAGCCCGACCTTCATCCGTCCAAGTCCTCGACCACCCGATCGCTTGGCCAATTCGGAGAGAAGAGGTGCCAATCGGTCGGCTTCTCACGGATGAGCTTCTCATAGGCGTAGGCGATGGCCTGCGTACCGAGGCGGATGCGCTCGGATCGGTCTTCGCCCTCCGGGATCGGCAACTCTGGTTGGCATGGGAAGTAGTGGCCGGCGCCGTCGAACTGGGATCCGATGGGGAAGATGGCGGCACCTGTCATCAGGGCCAACGACACGGGTCCGGCAGGCATCGTGGTCTTCTCGCCGAAGAACTCGACCTCGATGCCGCGGCCGGTGACATCCCTGTCGGCGACGAGTGCGACAACCTGGGCGTTCTTCAGAGCTCTCACCAGCGGTGTTGTCGTCGAACTGCGGCCGGCAACGATGATCTCGATCCCATATGCCGCTCGCGTCTTCACGAACCAGTCGGTGATGCGCGAGTTGGGAAGGTCCTCGGCGACGGAGAGCACGTGCAAGTCGAGGGTCTCGGCAATTGACCCGGCAACCTCCCAATTCCCCATGTGGGGCACGACGAAGATGATCCCCCTCCCCTGGTTCTTGGCCTCGAAGACGTCATCGAGGCCCGTCACGCGTGTTCCTCCAACGACCTGGTCTTTGCGTCTCGGCCGGAACCAGAACACTTCTGCCCAATAGCGCCCATATGAGGCGAACATGGCCCGTCCGGCAGCAGTGACCTCCTCTTCGCTCGGGTCGGGCCCCATCACACGGCGCATGTGTCGTCGGAGAAGATCCATCCGCTTGCCCGCGACGTATGACAGTCCGGTGCCGAGCGTGCGCCCGGTGACTCTGACAGCCGGCGCGGGCAACAGGCCGAAGAGGCCAGAGAGCGCCCGGTAGAGCAAGTAGCCCGCAAGACCCTTCACCCTGGGAGCTGCTGCCACGTCTTGCGGATCCGCTGAAACACGGTCAAGCCGGTAAGGACGACGAATATCCAGAGCATCGGGATGAGCACGGGAAGGCCGAATCCGGCCAGGATCGTGCCCCATATCGCGAGCAGCATTCGCTCCGCTCGACCCATCCAGCCACCACGACCGTCGGCTCCCCACGACTCGGCCTTTGCTCGGACATAGGGCACGAGCAACGAGAAGGCGAGCGCGACGAGACAAAGGATCAGGGCCATCGGATCGTCTCGCAGATACACCCCGAGTCCGATCCAAAAAGCGATCTCTCCGAACCGGTCGGACATCGTGTCAATGAACGCGCCACGATCTGAAGCCGTGCCTTTGAGCCTGGCGAGCGGACCGTCAAGCGCATCGAGGAGCACACCGAACCCGGCAACGAAACCGCCCTGCCACAACAACCCATTGGCGATCATCGCTGCGCCACCGATCGTGATGGCGAGGCCGAGAACCGTGACCATGGTGGGCGTCACACCGATCTTGGCGAGCCCGCGGGCGATCGGTTGCAGAATGGGTGCAACCTTCTTGCGCGCTTTGAGATCGATCATCTAGGGCCTTTCGGTAGTGGCGAAGGTACCACACGATTCAAGGCAGTCCACACTCGATACAATGGCCGGACGATGTGACATCGACGGTCAGCCGATGCTCCGCTACGCGAAGGATGTGATGCCATGGTCGATCGCTACGCCCAACTGAGGCTTGACGGCACCGAGTACGAGCTCCCAATCGTCGAATCGACGATCGGAAACAACGGTGTGACGATAGCGAAACTCCGAGGAGATTCGGGGGACGTCACCTACGACCCCGGGTTCGCCAATACGGCGGGAGCGAAATCCACGATCACGTACATCGACGGTGGGGCAGGCATTCTGCAGCACCGCGGCTACACAATCGAAGACCTCGCTGCGAATGCATCGTTCCTCGAGGTGGCCTACCTGCTGCTCTTCAAGAAACTCCCGACTCAAACCGAACTCACGACATGGGAAGACTCGGTGCGGAACCACACGCTCCTCAACGAGGAGATGAAGCGGTTCTTCGACGCCTTCCCGAAGAGCGCCCACCCGATGGCGATCCTGTCGTCGGCCACGACTGCGAGCTCAACCTTCTACGAGGAGTTCCTCGATCCGACCGATGAGCTCTCGTTCCAGGAGAGCGCACTTCGTCTCATGGCAAAGATGCCAACGATCGCGGCCTGGTCCTACAAGAAGTCGATCGGGATGCCGTACACCTATCCGAAGAACTCCCTCGACTACGTCGACAACTTCATCCACATGATGTTCCACATCCCAGCCGTTGAAGAGTCCCACATCGATCCGGTGATCTCCAAAGCGCTGAACGTGCTGCTCGTACTTCATGCCGATCATGAGCAGAACTGCTCGACGGCCACCGTACGTGGTGTCGGATCAAGCCAGGCGAACCTGTTCGCTTCGGTCTCGGCCGGCATCGATGCGCTCTGGGGCCCGCTCCATGGCGGCGCTAACCAGCGCGTCATCGAGATGCTGCAGACGATCGTCGACGATCCGGACGCTTCGGCGAAGTCCATGATCGCCCGTGCGAAGGATCCGAACGATCCGTTCCGCCTGATGGGCTTTGGGCACCGGGTCTACAAGAACTATGACCCCAGGGCGCGCGTGATCCGCAGCTACGCGGACGACGTCCTGGCCGCCGTGGGGATCAAGGACCCACTCTTCGATCTTGCCAAGGAACTCGAGATGACCGCGCTGGAAGACGACTACTTCGTGGAGAGGAAGCTCTTCCCGAACGTCGACTTCTACAGCGGACTGATCTTCAGGGCGCTGAATTTCCCGACGCGGATGTTCACCGCCTTGTTCGCCATCGGCCGCCTCCCGGGGTGGATGGCACAATGGAAAGAGATGACGGAGGATCCTGACACCAGGATCATGCGTCCCCGCCAGATCTACATCGGCGACGTCGACAATACGTACGTGCCGATCGACGAGAGGTGAAACGTAGTCCGTAGTCCGCAATCCGTAGAACAAGAAGAAGGGGTCGGTCCTCCGGGACCGGCCCCTTCACTTGCGCTCCGACTCAGTTTCTTGGCGACGCTACGCGTGGTCTTCGCCGAACGAATGCTCGACCCGAGCGGCGTCGAGGGTCGCTTCGCCGCGCCGGCGGTGCCAGCGGTCCCACACCACCAGCATCGACGGCAACACGAGGATCGCTGCGAGAAGCGAAAGAAGAATCGTGTAGCCGGTGACGAAGCCGAACTGGCGGAAGGGAATCGTCGTCGACGTCACGAGAATCCCGAAGCCGAAGATCGTCGTCATCGCCGAACCGGCGAGTGCCCCTCCGGTATGTGTGAGGGTCGATTCGATGGCGTCATTCTCGTTGTCGTTTCGGATGCGATCCTCTTCGTAGCGGTGTGTGACGTGGATCATGTACGGGATGCCGATCCCGACCGCGAGTGCCGCCACGGTGGCCGTGATCGGGCCGAACGGGATACCGACGGCCCACATAATCCCGAACGACAGGACGACAACCAACACGACCGGAAGGGTCGTGATAACGCCGAGCATCGGACGACGCACCTCGTACCAGAAGTTCGCGATCAGGAGGATCAGCACGGTAACGAGCGTGTACATCAGCGACGAGACCTGCGAGTCACGCAACGAGCCGATGATCACTTCAGAGATGATCTCATCAGAAGTGGCAACCGCAGTGAGTCCCGCGTCCGCGACCGGTGTGAATGCCTCCTCGAGATCAGTCTGCAACTCCCCCGCTCCGGACTCGCCCGCCTGCGTCTGAACGATGAACAGGGCCGACGCGTACGAACCGGCATCGTCAGTCCACAGCACTCTCCCTGCGGCCTCGGGATCCGAGGCGAACAGGGCCTCGTACAAGGCCTCTATGTCGGCGTTGTCGGAGACGGTGAGGCTCGTCGAGGTCATCCCTGCTGCACCCGCAACCTGGGCTACAGCAGCATCGAATGATGGTGACTGCGGGTTCGCGAGTTGGAGCACCAGAGCGACCGGTGACTCAGCGGCCGGGAACGACCCGAACTGCACGACGTCTTCGATCGCTGTCATGTTCATGGTCGATTCGGCCATCGCGTTGTATGCCCCGGGAGTGGCGACGTCGCCGTCAACAAGTCTCTGCGTCTTCTCACCGAAACCACCGCCGTAGTCGTCGATCAGCGTTCCGAGTGTGGTTCGGTATGGAGACGTCGTGGGAACGAAGTCGATGAAACTGAAACTCGCCTCGAGGCGACTGGTGCCGAACGCACCCAGAGCCCCCAAGACGAGTGCCACGATCAGCGTTGGCACTGCGGCGTGCTTCGCGAGCCAGGAGGTCCGTCCCATGAGCCTCGGCAGGAACCGAGCGTCGCCGCCTTTGAGGCTCACCCGGTCGAGTGTTCCTCGAGCCTCACCGCGGCGATCGAGCAGGAGTCGAACGGCCGGGACGAAGGTCAGCATGATGATGAATGAGGCCGTGATCCCGATTGCCGCAAGAACGCCGAACTCGCGCAGCGCCGGGATGTCGTTGAGTACGTTCGTCAGGAACCCCACCGCGGTCGTGATGGTGGCAAGCACCAACGCCACACCCACCGTTCGGATCCCCGTGGTGACCGCGTCGGTGACCGGCTCTCCTTCCGAGACTTCTTCGCGATACCGCGACGTGATGTGAATGGAGTAGTCGACCCCGAGGCCGATCAGGAGGATCGGCAGGATCTGACTCATTTGTCCGGCAACGCCGTAGATGAAGTACCCAAGGCCGTTCATGATCGACACCGCGAATCCGATGCCGGCCATTGTCACGAGCGTGTCGGCGACCGTTCGGCGGAGTTTCCCCGCCGAGACCGACCAGACGACGAACACGAGAGCGAACACACCGAGAGCCGCAGGGAGCAGAACCGACGTCTCCCACTCAGCGATGCTGGACGGGAACAGGTCCGGGTAGCCCTTTGCGAGACCGGGAAGGACCAGCATGACGATCGCTCCGAGCATGGCCGCTACACCGACGCTGGCGATGATCTTGTTTCTGCGCTTCACGGGCAGTACCAGGAAGACCGTGGTGAGTACCAGCAGGATGATGAATCCGGCACTCGCGAACAGCCGCCCGATCTCGGATTGGAACTCGTCGGTCCCCGAGAAGATCACCTCGAAAGCGAACGCCTCGGCCGTGTAGCCATCAGGGAGATCCGTCTCAGCGATGGCCTCAGCCGTTGCCGTGGATGCTTCGATGTAGTCGAGATCTTCGAAGTCGCCGACCGTGAACGAGATCATGAGGCCGCTCGGTGAGCCAATCGCATCGCGATCGGCGTCGGCGGGGAGCATCCCATCGATGAAGCCCTGCTGCTCTGCGGGCATCTGGCCGTATGCCATCGCGTAGAGCGCCTTCACGTCCTCGTCGGTTGCAGGCGCCGGTGCGCCAAGCGCTATCGACTGCTCCACCGGACTCAGGTATGACATCACCGCGGGCTGATCCGGAGACGACGACAGATAGGGTGCGATCGGCCCGTTGATGATCGTTTCACGGACCGCCGAGGTCGCCGCGAGACCGTCCAGGGTGATGACGTCGCCCGTGTCAGAGGACACGATGATCTGCATGACGCTTTGGTTCGTGTCACCGCCGAATCGGTCACCGATCGCTTCGGCCGCGATCAACTCCGGTGCGTCGGGGGCGAATCCCTCGTTCGGATCATCCGATGGTTGATACTTCCCGGCGAAGCTGCCGAGAATCAGAGCAACGAGCACGGTGACGACGATGACGGCCCACGGCGCGCGGCGAACGGCAGCGGCGAGAACGTTGACGAAACTCTTCACAGTCTCAAGACTTTCTGCTTTGGGACGGCCACCCGGGTGGGTACCGCGTAATCGGTTCTAGCGCGGCGGAGCGCTGCGTTCGGCCAGTCCGGCGACAGCCTCGTCCAGTGAGATTCCCCGCTGCTCTGCATCATCCTCGCGGAGCCGCAGTCCTACCGTGCGGTTTTCCACGTCACGATCCCCGACGACGAGGACCGCAGGGACCTTCTGGGTGATCGCTCTCCGGATCTTTTCGCCCACGGTCTCGTCGGCTGTGTCGACGTCGACCCGGACGCCCGCTTCTTTCAGCACAGCAGCAACCTCGAACGCATAGTCCTCATGGCGGTCGGCCACGGGGACGATCGTTGCCTGCACCGGCGCGAGCCAGGCAGGGAACGCTCCGGCATAGTGCTCAACGAGCACAGCGACGAACCGTTCAACTGAACCGAGCAGCGCACGGTGGATCATCACCGGCCGTTCACGCACGTTCTCCGACGACGTGTACGTGAGGCCAAAGTTCTCGGGTTGGGCGAAGTCGAGCTGGATCGTTGAGAGCTGCCAGCGGCGCCCGATCGCATCCTTGACGTGGATGTCGATCTTCGGCCCGTAGAACGAGCCCTCTCCGTGAGCGACCTGGTACGGCAATTCGGCCTTGTCGAGCGCCTTTGCCAGTGAGGCTTCTGCCACGTCCCAGAGTTCATCGGAGCCGATCGATTTCTCCGGGTCCCGGGTCGAGAGATCGGCTTCAAACTCGTTGAAACCGAAGTCCCGAAGCACCATCAACACGAAGTCGAGGAGGCTCTGCAGTTCGTCCGGCATCTGGTCGAACGTGGTGAAGATGTGGCTGTCGTCCTGGGTGAACCCGCGTGCCCGCAGGAGTCCGTGGACGACGCCGGATCGCTCATAGCGATACACGGTCCCCAACTCGAAGAGACGCAGCGGCAGCTCCCGATAGCTCCTGCTCCTCGACTTGTAGATGAGAATGTGGAACGGGCAGTTCATCGGCTTCACGTAGTACTTCTGGCCCCCGTCGAGCTCCATCGCCGGGTACATGCCCTCTGCGTAGAACTGGAGATGGCCGCTCGTCTCCCACAGATCCGCCTTAGCGACATGGGGGGACACGACGTACTCGTATCCGTTCGCGAGATGCGTTCGCCTGCTGTAATCCTCGATCTCCTTGCGGAGCAGACCACCCTTGGGGTGCCACACAGCAAGCCCGCTACCGAGATCGGACGGGAACGAATACAGATCGAGTTCGGTGCCGAGCTTGCGGTGATCGCGCTTCGCCGCTTCCTCAAGTCGGTTCAGATACTTGCGCAGCGCCTTGCGGTCTTCCCACGCGGTCCCGTAGATGCGCTGCAACTGTGGCTTGTTCTCATCGCCCCGCCAGTAGGCACCGGCCGAACGCATCAGCTTCACGGCTTTGAGGCGACCGGTTGACGGTACGTGCGGTCCTCGACACAGATCGACGAACGCGTCGTTCCGGTAAATCGAGACCTCACTCGCCCCTGCACCCTCGGCCTCGTCCACACCGCGAATGATCTCCGACTTGAACGGTTGATCGTCGAATAGGTCGAGTGCGTCATCGATCGAGATCGACTCCCGAACGAACGACTGGTCGATCTCGATGATCTCCTCCATCCGAGCCTCGATCCGATCGAGGTCCTCAGGAGTGAACGGGCGGTCGATGTCGAAGTCGTAGTAGAACCCGTCGGTGATCGGGGGTCCGATGGCGAACCTTGCACCAGGGAAGAGATCGAGGACCGCCTGGGCCATCACGTGAGCAGCGGAGTGGCGCAGCACGTGGCGACCTTCCTCCGTGTTCTCCGTGACGACGGACAAGGCACCGTCATGGTCGATCGGCCGGGTCAGATCGAGCGTTTCGCCATCCAGCGTGACCGCCACAGCCGCACGCGCCAGACCGGCGCCGATCGACGCAGCGACGTCGAGGCCGGTGGCACCGTCCTCGTAAGAGCGAACGGAGCCGTCGGGAAGGGTGAGATGGATTGACATGCAGGGCACTCTTTGGTTTGGGAACCATCAAGGCTACATCCTTCCCAATGAGATGCGACGCGTGCGACAATGAATCCTCACACGAGAGAGAGCATGGACGCCTACGCACTCGCCGAACGTATCGCCGCTGGGAATCGATTCCAGGACCTCACGCGGCCAACGAAGTCCCTCGCCAAGAACCGCCACTACCGAATTTGGCGGGACGGAACAAGCGTCCTGCTCAAGGTGTACGGCACACCCGCCCGCGAACGTCGGGAAACGCATGCAATCGAAGCGCTCCGGGATCTCGACAGCGTCCCGGTTCGCATCGACGGAAGCGGTACCGAAGAGCCGTCCTGGGCTCTCTTCGAAGACCCGGGTCAGTGGAGCCTCGGATCTCTCCCTGCCACCTCCGACCCGGCCCGCAAAGCGGGAGCAGTACTTCGCTCGGTCCATGAGAGCGATTCGGCGGCTCTGACGAATCTGACACGCGGGATCGACAATGAGTGGGTAAAGGTGGACTTCGCCTCGACCATGCGGCGCCTGGCTCGGTATCGGGGACGAGTCGGAATCGATGCCGACTTGTACGCGGCGATGGCTGCCGTTCCAGCGCCGGAAGCATCCGAGCCTCGTGCCGCTCACACGGATCCCACACCAGAGCACTTCATCGTCAACGAAGCCGGGGCGGTGACCCTCGTCGATTGGGAGTGGGCGACGCTCGCACCGTCGGAATGGGATCTGTCCAAGGCGGCGTGGCTCCTCCGGATTCGTGCCGGTTCCGCGGCTGCTGATGCTCTTCAAGAGGGCTACGGGCAGACGCTCGATCCGGTCGAGATGAGTCGATGGATCGTCTATCACGCCGCCATGTTGCTCATCTTTGAGGCCGAGCAACGCATGTCAGACGCCGGCGCCGAGTCCTATTCGGACACCGTCAACGAGATCGTTCGGGTCATCGATACCGCCGCATCCTGACGAACGACGACCGCCTCGCCGGAAATACCGGGAGATTTCGCGCTCTCGTCATATGATCGACTGGTCGTAGGAGCCAGGAGATACAGATGTTGGAGATTGCGATCGCGTCGGTGTTTATCGCTGTTGCTTTCGTCGCCGTCGGAACGTCGTCCCGACCGGTGATGTCGGCAAGCGTTACGGAGGTCCTGTCGGTCCTCGGAACGGAGGAATCGTTAACCGATCTCCCCTGTCCGTGGTGTCTCGCGCAGACCCGCGAGGAAGACCCGAACTGCCCGTCGTGCGGGCAACCATTCGGCTAGCAGCCGCTGGACCCGTTCCCTCTCAGGAGAGGGTGAGTTCACGCGTCCGGAAGTCCTCGACAAGTCCGAGCGACGCGTAGAGTCCGATCGCCGCCTCGTTCGCTTCGTCGACCCACACGTTCACCGTACGAGCACCGCCGTCCCGGAGCACGTCGAAGCCCTCCCCGATCAACTCCCTGCCGATCCCCAAGTGATGATCCATCGGGTCCACAGCGATCACGACGATCTCACCGTTCTCACTCCCTTCACGTTTCGTGATGCAGAATCCGGCGACCCGCTCCGCTTTCCTGGCAACGAGAATCCCTGCCGGGTCGAAACCCGGCTGATCCACGAGAGATGCGAAACTCGTCGCGGTCATCGCTCCCTGCTCCGGATGGTCGGCGAACGCCCGGTTGTTGAGCGCGATGATTCCTGCGAGATCCTCCGACTCCATCGCACCGATCGCGGTTCGTCGAGTTCGCTCACCGGTCTGAATCGGAATCGATCCGCCCATCCTGAGCACCGAACGGATTTCGCGGTAGCCCAGGCGTTCGGCCGCTTCGATCTGATCGGTCCGGAACGCCCACAACGTGTGTGCGGCCCTGTCTGGAACGAGGTTCGTCCCGGCGCGAATCGAGGTTTCCTCCGTTCGCCCATCACGGCGCGCGGGCGCGACTGCGATCTCGACTGCCCAATGGTCGCCCGATTCGTGGAACGCCGCGGCAGCAACGACGCATACGGCCGATCCGTCAGACCACACGCCTGCTCTGGACTGGGCCCCTCCCATCGTCTCGAGCTTGTGCCCCGAGAGCGGTGGGTGACCATCGAATCGAGTCGCGCTCTCCACCAGTTCGGCAACTGCCAACTCGTCATACGGAACAGGATGCATGACACCACGATACGGTCGATGGAACTGCTCATCTATCGTCGTATCCTCCTCGCATGAGTTCGGTAGGACTGGTTCTCGGTGGTGGTGGCATCACAGGCGCGTCGTATCACTTCGGCACCCTGTTCGCGTTGCAGATGGCAACCGGCTGGGATCCAGGGGATGCGGACGTCGTCATCGGCACTTCGGCTGGATCATTCATCGCCGCCATGGTTCGCGGCGGTGCACTGAATCTCGACACGATGGTCGGCAACTCCAGGAAGGACGACGACGTTGTCGACTGGCTCTCGAACAATGTATATCAGCGCATCCGTCCCCGTGGCCTGACTCGCTGGGTCCGCACGGGCATCATCCCGAGCATCATGCGCCCCGGCCTCAACGTCGTATTGGGGAGTCCCGGCGTCTATTCGACAGATGCAATGGTGGGATGGGTCGAGAACAGTCTTGGGGATCTGGCCGACGGCTGGCCCGATCGTCCTACGGTCATCGTGGCTCACGATCTGAAGGATCGGACTCGCGTGCCATTCGGCACGGAAGCTGCCCCGGTGGTATCTCTGAAGGCTGCCGTGGCTGCATCGAG
>JBLWQS010000012.1:0-13042 GCA_048452705.1 Acidimicrobiia bacterium | reverse complement strand
AAGGAGACAGCATGTACGACGCCCTGAGCGGCGACGGATCCTTTGGAACCGTCAGCCGCTTTTCTCATGTTCGGAGGTGCGAATCATGGCTCGTGTGATGGATGCGGGAGACGTGGATCGGGCCATCCGAAGGATCGCCCACGAGATTCTCGAGAAGAACCGTGGATCGGATGATCTCGTTCTTCTCGGGATCCAGACCAGGGGAGTACCGCTCGCCGAACGCCTCGCCGGGGCACTCGAGGACATCGAGGGATCGCCGGTGGCGGCAGGGAGCCTGGATATCGGGTTGTACCGGGACGACCTGGATCAGCGGCCGAAGACGGAACTGGGCGCGACGAGCATCCCTGTTCCGATCGGGGGGATGACCGTGGTCCTCGTAGACGATGTTCTCTACACGGGTCGAACGATCAGAGCAGCGCTCGACGCGCTCGCCGACATCGGGCGCCCGAGCCGGGTTCAACTCGCAGTTCTCGTAGACCGGGGGCACCGCGAGCTTCCCATCCGGCCCGACTACATCGGGAAGAACGTGCCGACATCGAGAAGCGAACGGGTCTCCGTTCATCTCGTGGAGAGGGACGGCAAGGACGGCGTAGTCATCGAAACGAGGGAAGAGACATGAACCACTTCCTGACGATCGAGGGCCTCACAGCCGATGACCTCAACGGACTGCTCGACGATGCCGACGAGTTCGTCGACGTTCTGCACCGACCCATCCCCAAGGTCCCGGCTCTACGAGGCAAGACCGTTGCGACCATGTTCTTCGAGCCCTCCACCCGTACGAAGATGTCGTTCGAGAAGGCGGCGAAGGCTCTGAGCGCCGACACGATGTCCTTCTCTCCAGGCACCTCATCGCTGTCAAAGGGGGAGAGCCTGAAAGACACCGTTCTCACCGTGAAAGCGATGGGGACCGACGCCATGGTCGTTCGTCACAAGGCGACGGGCGCTCCCTGGCGGATCGCAGAGTGGATCGATCAGCCCGTGCTCAATGCCGGCGACGGCGCTCACCAGCATCCAACGCAGGCGCTGCTCGACTCCCTCACGATTCGGCAGCACTTCGGGACACTCGACGGTCTCAAGATCGGCATCGTCGGTGACATCCGACACTCCCGGGTCGCCCGGTCCGACATCCAGGCGTTCTCGACGCTGGGTGCCGATGTGACGATGGTCGCTCCGCGAACGCTGCTGCCCGTCGACACGGGAGTGTTCGACGCCGCGGCAAGTGAGAATCTTGACGACGTTCTTGAAGACTTCGACGTGGTCTATGTGCTGCGCGTTCAGGCTGAGAGAGGCGGCGCATCCGTGTTCCCATCGTTGTCTGAGTACACAGACCGCTACGGCATCACGAAAGAACGGTTCTCTCGTCTCAAGCGGGAAGCGATCGTGCTCCACCCCGGGCCGATGAACCGTGGCGTTGAGATCGAAGGAGCAGTCGCAGACGACCCGAGAGCCCTGATCCTTGATCAGGTGTTCAACGGTGTTGCCGTGCGAATGGCCATCTTGTTCCGACTGCTCGGAGGTGAGAGCAATGAGTGATCTGATCCTCTCCGGGGGCATCGTCCTCACAACGAAGGGCCCCGAAGAGACCGACATCCGGATCCGGGACGGCCTCATCGCAGAGATAGGCCCCGGCCTTGACGGCGACGAGACGATCGAGTGCGACGGCGCCTGGGTTGGTCCCGGGCTCGTCGATCTCCATGTCCACTTCCGCGAGCCCGGTCAGGAGTGGAAGGAAGACATTGAATCTGGCTCACGAGCCGCCGCGGCGGGTGGATACACCGCCGTCTTCGCGATGCCGAATACCGATCCTGCCACCGATTCAGGTCACGTCGCCCGGTTCGTCGCGAATCGGGGCGCGGAGATCGGACTGGTCGAGGTGCTTCCGGTCGGGGCGGTTACCAAGGGACGCGCCGGCAAGGAACTGGCCCATCTCGATGAGCTGTGGGCCGCAGGTGTGCGAGTGTTCTCCGACGACGGCGACGTCGTCGCGGATGCAGGGCTTCTCCGTCAGGCGATGGACTATCTGGCGGCGCGCGGCGGTGTGATCTCGCAGCACGCCGTGGACGTTGGACTGTCGAGCGGCGGATTCATGCACGAAGGGAGCGTCTCGTCGCTCCTCGGCATGTACGGCATCCCCTCGGCTGCTGATGACGTCATCATCGCCCGCGACATCCGGCTCGTTGAGATGACCGGTGCTCGCTACCACGTTCAGCATCTGTCGACCGCGACCGGTGTCGAACTGATCGCCGCAGCGAAGGCGAAGGGTCTGCCGGTGACCGCCGAGGTGAGCCCACATCACCTTGCCTTCGATCACACTGTGGTGCAGACGACCGATCCGACGTACAAGATGATGCCGCCGCTTCGCTCCGAGGATGATCGTGATGCTCTACGACGGGGTCTCGAGGACGGAACGGTCGATGTCTTGGGCACCGACCATGCACCCCATGCCGCCCACGAGAAAGAGGTTCCGTGGGAGCACGCTCCGAACGGAGTCCTTGGCCTCGAATGGGCGGCCGGGGTCGTGAACACGTTCACGGACCTCGATCAATCGGCGTTCTATGACCGGCTCTCCGTCGCACCGGCACGCATCGGGCAACTCGGCGGGCAGGGACAATTGCCGGCAGTGGGAGGACCGGCGAATCTCACGGTGTTCGATCCAACGGTTAACTGGACGCCGTCGACGACCGTCTCGAAGTCCGAGAACAGTCCGTACTTCGGTCTGGCGCTGCGGGGCAAGGTGACCGCAACGATCTACCGGGGCAGAGTCACGGCCCTTGACGGTGTCCCGGTGAGATGATGGAAGCGAGAAACGTCCCATCATCGAAGGCGAGTCGGATGTGAGTCGCTCATCGGTTGTCCTTTCAACCACCCTGGGTCCGGTCTCGCTGAGGAGTCCGATCGTTGCCGCTTCCGGCACGGTGGGGTCGGTCGTCGATTTCGCCGGCGCCGGTGACTTCAGCGTCTACGGCGCGGCGGTTGCGAAATCTGTCTCTTCCGATCCGTGGCCGGGGCGCGACACTCCTCGGTTGTCCTCATCAGGGCAGGGCATGTTGAATGCCATCGGGATCCAGAATCCCGGTATCGAGGAGTGGACCAGCCAGGTGGGGCCGCGCATCGACGACGTTCCTGTTCCCGTGTGGGGCTCGGCCGTCGGGCATGATGCGGCCGGGTTCGCTCACGTCGCGTCGGGTCTTGAGTCTGCCGGTGTTGCTGCCGTCGAGGTGAACCTGTCCTGTCCGAATCTCGACGACGGCCATCTCTTCGCCCTCGACCCGACCGCCTCCGCCGAGGTGGTGGCCGCTGTTCGCTCGGCAACGGCTCTGCCGGTCGGGGCGAAGCTGTCTCCGAACGCAGTCGACATCGTCGAGGTCGCCGCGGCGGTGCAGGAAGCGGGAGCGGACTGGGTTGTGCTCACCAACACCGTGTGGGGCGCCGGATTCGACGTGAAGACACGCCGTCCGAAACTCAGGTCGGTTGTCGGGGGATACTCGGGAGTCCCGATGAAGCCGATCGCCATGCGATGCGTCTGGCAGGTGTCCCAAGCACTTCCCGATCTCCCGATACTCGGCTGCGGTGGTGTGGCATCGGGTGACGACGTTGTCGAGTACCTCCTCGCCGGGGCATCGGCGGTCGCCATCGGCACTGCACACTTCGCCGAACCGAGGATCGGTGCACGAATCATCAAGCAACTGGAGAGATACATGACGCGCAACGGTGTCACCCGGATCGAAGAACTCGTGGGAGCAGCAGAGCCGTGGTGACCGGAGTCATCGTCGCCCTGGATCTCCCGAGCGCAGAAGACGCGGTCGCGATGGCCGAGGATGTTGCAGACCACGTTGCCGGCTTCAAAATCGGTCTCGGATTGCTCCACGGACCGGGCCCGCTGCTGATCTCAGCGCTCGTCGCCCTCGGGAAACCTGTCTTCGCTGACGCGAAACTCCACGACATCCCCTCACAGGTTGAGGCAGCCGCCCGGCGCCTCGGCGAGCACGGCGCCCGATGGGTGACGGCACATGTCGGGGGCGGCCAAGCCATGCTCGAAGCCGCTGTACGAGGTCTCCAGACCGGAGCCGGAGCCGCTCCGGCCGGCATCCTCGGCGTGACGGTGCTGACGTCGCTCGACGAAGCGTCGCTCGCACGGGTCGGTATCAATCGGACGCCCGGAAAGCTGGTTGCCCGTATGGCGAAGGTCGCAGACGCCTCCGGGTGTGAAGGGGTCGTTTCATCTCCCAAGGAACTCACCATCGTCGCCGACGTTGCTCCAGGCCTGCTGCGCGTAACGCCGGGGATCCGACCCGTCGATCGCGACGATGACCAGGCGCGAACCATGACGCCGTCCGAGGCCACTGCGAGGGGAGCGAACCTCCTCGTCGTTGGCCGTCCCATCACGGCAGCGGCCAACCCCCGAGAAGCCGCCGCTGCGATCGTTCGTGAAGTCGAAGGCGCTCGCCCCTCGGATTGATAGAGTCCTCCCATGGCATCCACCAACAAACTCCCACCCATGAGCGACGAGCAGAGAGCCGAAGCGCTCGCCAAGGCCGCAGCGGCCCGGCGCCAGCGTGCCGAGATCAAAGCGTTGCTCAAGACCGGATCCCTGACACTCGCTGAAGTGTTCGAACAGGCAGAGACGGACGACATCGTCGCCGGAACCAAGGTGTATCCGCTGCTGGCTTCCATGCCACGCATGGGCAAGATCAAGGCGAAGCGACTCATGGAGGATCTGACCATCGCGGAGAATCGCAAGATCCGCGGCCTCGGATCCCGCCAACGCGCAGACCTTCTTCAGACATTTGCCTGAGGGAAGACTCCTCGTCGTGTCGGGCCCTTCCGGGGTCGGCAAATCGAGCGTGATCGACGCCGTCCTCGAACAGTCGGGGGCCAGGTTCTCGGTATCGGCGACCACACGGTCGCCACGCTCCGTTGAAGTAGACGGAGTGGATTACCGATTCGTGGACCACGAGGCGTTCTCCGACCTCGTGGGATCCGGAGGGATGCTGGAGTGGGCCGAATACGGTGGATACCGCTACGGAACGCCACGAGCGCCGGTGATCGAGCTCCTTGATCAGGGCACCCACGTCGTCCTCGACATCGAGAACGATGGCGCTCACCAGGTCAAGCGAGCATATCCATCGGCCGTGTTGGTCTTCCTCATGCCACCATCCCGGCAGGAGCTCGAGCGGAGGCTCCGCAACCGGGGTGATACCTCGGAACATGACATCGCGGCGCGTCTGGCTGTTGCGGACGAGCAGATCCTCGATGCGCAAGAGCACTACGACCATCTCGTCGTAAATGACGATTTGGAGACCGCGATCTACCAAGTTCTCTCTATACTCCAAGCACCGGCTGTCTCGGACGAGGTTTCGGACGCGTTCCGAACCGCCGGGGATGCCGACACAACCAGGAGTGACACCGAATGATGACCGAGCCGCCGATTGGCGCCATAGTCGAGAAGACCCAGTCCCGTTTCGGACTCGTTGTGCTCTCGGCACGTCGCGCACGGCAGATCAATGCCTACTTCAATCAACTCGGCGAAGGACTCGGTGGATACATTCCACCGCAGGTTCATAGCCTTTCGCGCAAGCCGCTCTCTATCGCGTTCGAAGAGATCTACGAAGACAAGGTCGTCGTCGCTCCGATCGAGGAGTAGACGATGCTCGCCGGGCGACGCGTCGTGCTCGGTGTCACCGGTGGGGTGGCCGCCTACAAGGCCGCCTATCTCGCCCGTCGACTGATCGAGCGCGGAGCCGTTGTCCGTACCGTGATGACGCAGTCGGCCACCAAGTTCGTCGGCCCCCACACGTTCGCGGCCATCACAGGGACTCAACCCGTGGTCGACCTGTTCGATGCTGAGGACGTAAGCCCGCACACGACGTTCGGTCGCTGGGCCGACGCAATCGTCGTGGCTCCGGCGACTGCAGCGACACTCGCCCGTTTGGCCAACGGACTCTCCGACGACTCGGTCTCGGCCACGGTCCTCGCTACCACCGCACCCGTTGTGATCGCTCCCGCGATGCACACCGAGATGTGGCTGCACCCAGCGACGGTGGCCAACGTGGAGCGACTCGAGTCATTCGGTTACCACATTGTTTCACCAGAGGCCGGTGCCCTGGCAGGTGGAGACACCGGCCTGGGACGCCTCGCAGATCCCGACCGCATCGCCGACGCTGTAGCCGGCGTTCTCCCTGGGGGTCCCCTGACCGGTGTTGACGTGTTGATCACCGCAGGCGGCACCCGAGAGCCGATCGATCGGGTCCGCTATCTCGGGAACCACTCATCTGGAAAGATGGGGAACGCCATCGCTGCTGCGGCGGCGCGCAGAGGAGCGAATGTCACGCTGGTGACGGCAGGGCCCGGGCTCGATCATCCCCGCGTGACCGTTCTCTCCGTTGACACGGCAGCGGAGATGGCGGACGCTGCTTGGGCGATCGCGAAGAAGGCCGAGGTCGCTGTGATGGCAGCAGCCGTCGCCGATTTTCGACCAGCAGAAGCGATCGATGGCAAGTTGCGTCGAACCGACGGACCACCGACCATCGATCTCGAACCGACACCCGATGTCCTCGGCGGTATCGCCGAAATGAGTCCTCGCCCCTTCCTCGTCGGCTTTGCGGCCGAAACAGGAGGCTTGGACGAGGCCATAGCGAAGGCGGGTCGCAAGGGGGTCGATCTTCTCGTTGCCAACGACGTCACTGCTCCCGGTTCCGGCTTCGGCACCGAGACAAACCAGGTGACGATCGTGCTCCCCGACGGTTCAACCGATCCGTGGAGCCTCATGACCAAGTCTGAAGTCGCGGAACGCCTCTGGGATCGAATCGCCGAACTGCGCAAGAGCAAAGGAACAGCCACCTGACGCGGATCGCACAGGTTGTTCCCGACGTTCCCTCGTTCGCGGTTGACGACGGATTCGCCTACGAAATCCCCGAGTCACTGCCCGAACTCGACATAGGCGACATCGTTCGGGTTCCACTCGGTGGCCGGAAAGTTCGCGGGTACGTCACCGCAATCTCCGATGGCACACCCGAGCGACCCCTCAGACCGATCGCCGCCCGTTCCGGGAACCGCGGAGTCTTCGATACCGACATGCTTCGATCATTGCGTTGGGCCGCCACGCACTACGTAGCTCCTCTTTCCACGGTGCTCTCGCGGTGTGCGCCTCCCAACCTGCCCAGAAGGAAGCCACGGATCCATGAGAGCGCCGTCGCCGATATGGACGGGATCCTGAAGGTGTGGAGCGAACGGCAAGCGGGCGGTCGGCGCACACGGCCGGCGTATCTGGTCACGGGGGATCCACTTCCGGCGGTGACGTCGGCGATCGCGCCCGTTCTGCGCGCCGGGAAGAACGTGATCGTGACCGCACCAACAGTGGCCGAGGCACACACGGTTGCTGAAGCACTGCACCGGGACTTCGGTGTCCGGGTGCGCTTGGCGACAAGCGAGGAATCCCCCGCGGTGCGAACGACATCATGGAGCCAGATCGCATCTGGTACGGGATCGGTTGTCGTCGGAACCAGGGAGGTCGCGTTCTGGGGGATCGACGACCTGGGGCTTGCCGTCGTTCTCGACGAAGGACGAAGGGGCTACAAGTCACCGCAGACACCGACATTCCACGTTCGAGACGTGCTCAAGAGACGCTCGACGATCGAGCATTTCTCGCTGCTGCTCACCGGGCCGGTGCCCACAGCCGAGGCGCTCTCAAGCGGTGTGGAGGTCATCGACGGCACCGGGAGGATCTGGCCACTCGTGGAAGTCGTCGACCGATCTGAAGACGGAAGCGGATCCGGGGCCGTGGGTGATCGCGTCCGCACGGCCATTGCTGCGCTCGGGGACACAGCCACTGTGTTCGTGCTTGTTCCCAGACGGGGTGGCAGTTTCCGCTGCTCCCGATGCCGTGAGTTGCGGAAGTGTCCGGACTGCGATGCCATGCTCGAACGATCCGGGAACTGCGCCCGTTGCGGCCGATCGTTTCCGCAGTGCCTGGCCTGTGGGGGAGCACGATTCGAAGCACTCGGCGGCGGGGTGTCACGGATCGTGGATGATCTCGCACGGATCTTCGGCAATGATGTGGGCGCCGTGGACTCGGGTCGTCGGATCGCTGTCGGCACCGAGCGCGATCTCGTGGGGTTACCACCTATCGACCTTGTGGTTGTCATCGATCCGGATGCCGGCATCCTCGCGCCGAATTACCGAGCCGATGAAGATGCCCTCCGCCTTCTTGCACGCGCGACACTGACCGCACGACCGGGTCGGGGTCGCCGGGCCTTGGTGCAGACGGCTTTGCCGGCCCATCGCGTCTTCGATGCGCTTCGCAGCGGCAACCCGATGGATTTCATGGATGAGACGCTGCGGAGGCGCGAAACGAGCGGCTTCCCGCCCATCGGTGATCTCATTGCACTCGAGACGGATGCAACCGACGCTGGTCCCGCGCTCGTCGAAGCCGTCGGAGATGGGTCGCTGCTCGGCCCGGCGAAGGAAGGAGACCGGGAGCGTTGGCTCATCCAGGGACCGGACCTCTCCACGGCACGCCTCAGGCTTCGATCTGCAGTGCAGCACATCAGAGACAGCGGTGCCCGCGTGCGGGTCGATGCGGACCCCGTGGACCTTTGACGTACATCCGTCTGGTCTCCCCGCAGCCGAACCGGTAGCCTGCGGACTCATGCCGATCTACCCCATTCGCGTTTTCCCTGATCCCGTGTTGCGCGCAGCGACAACACCGATCACAGAGTTCGGGCCGGAATTGGCTCGATTGGTGGACGACATGTTCGAGACGATGTACGAAGCACCCGGGGTCGGCCTCGCGGGTCCACAGATCGGTATCTCGAAGCAGCTCTTCGTTGCCGACGTCGGCGACGGGCCGTTCATGATGGCGAACCCCGAGATCGTTGAGACGTCTGGCAAGTGGAAGTTCGAAGAAGGCTGCCTGTCGGTGCCGGGGCGCTGGTGGGAGTTCAACCGCCCGGCATTCGCGAGAGCCCGAGGATTCGACATCGATGGCAACCCCGTTGAGTACGCCGGTGATGAGCTCATGGGTCGCCTGCTCCAACATGAGATCGATCACCTGAACGGCGAGATCATCCTCGACCGACTCCCGAAGCGCCTTCGGAAGGAAGCGCTGAAAGAGATGCGCGACGCGATGCTGTTCGGAGCACCCTGATGCGATCAGCGTTTCTCGGCACACCCTCGGCATCTATCCCGAGCCTTGCCGCATTGATGGACGTAACCGACGTTGCCGTGGTCGTCACTCGACCGGACAGTGCCAAGGGACGTTCTGGGAGACCCACTCCGCCGCCCGTCAAGGTCGCAGCCGAGGAGTGGGGACTGCCGGTGAACCAACCCGAGAGCCGTGCGGAACTGGACGAGATACTGCAGAGCGCGGAGATCGACGTCGGGGTTGTCGTCGCCTACGGACGGATCCTCTCGTCTGCCGCTCTTGCCTCAGCCCCTGCGGGTTTCGTGAACGTCCACTTCTCGCTGCTTCCCCGGTGGCGGGGGGCAGCTCCGGTGGAACGAGCGATCCTCGAGGGCGACGAGTCAACCGGGGTCACGCTGATGCAACTCGACGAGGGTCTCGACACCGGACCGGTGATCGCTGCAGTCGAGACACCGATCGCTCCCGACGAGACCGGGGGATCGTTGACCGGCCGGCTCGCCTACCTCGGCGGGATGCTGATCGACGATGCTATGTCCGAATTGCTCGCAGGCAGACTCGATGCCGCCCCACAGCTGAGAACGGGAGTAACCATCGCGAACCGCCTTGACCGCTCCGAAGGAAGGATCGACGCCTCCTGGACCGCGGACTATGCAGAACGGGCCATCCGGGCTTTCAGCCCCCGCCCCGGCGCGTGGTTCTCGATCGACGGAACGCGCTGTCGTGTCCATCGGGCGTCGTACTCGAATGATGCAGTGACACCCGGAACGATCGCTCCATTCAACGGAGTCGCGGTGCTCGGTCTCGAAGGTGGCAGTCTTGCCCTCGAGTTGCTCCAACCCGCCGGCAAAGCCGTCATGACGGGGACCGCGTGGCTCAACGGACGACGCGGCGCGGGCGGCCATATCGATTCGCAGCCCGAATGAAGCAGGGCGTCGAAACACGCGTCGTCACGGTCACGCTCCTGCGTCGGATCCTCGAGGAGGGTGCCTACTCGAACATCATCATTCGGACGGCGACAAAGGATCTTCAGCGGAGGGATGTGCTGTTTGTCCAGCGACTTCTGTACACGACGATCAGATACCTAGACCGGATCGACCGGACCATCGATGCGCGAATCTCGCGTTCGATTGACGATGACGTGCGAGCTGTTCTGCGGGTGGGTGTCGCTGAGATCTTGTTCTTGGATGGCGACGCGTACGCCGCGGTCGACAGCGCGGTCGAGGCCGTCCGGATCGGTGGGAGCCCCCGTGCATCGGGCTTCGTGAACGGTGTGCTGCGCAACATCGCGCGGGATGGGGAAGAGCCTCTCCCCGACGGACCCGAAGGGGAGGCACTCCGACTGGGTGTTCCACCGTGGCTCTACGAAGATCTCGTCCGGGCGCACGGATCGGACACGGCGACCGCGTTCCTCGAAGCCTCCAATCAGCCGACGAGTGTCGGTGTGCGGAGACGCCGTGGCGAGGCGCCAGGAGAAGCGATCGATGGCATCGAAGATGCCTTCCACATCGAGAACGTCGTTCCGTTCCGCGACTCGATCGCTTCGGGAGATCTCGTGGTGGCCGATCCCTCGTCCACGGCAGTCGCCGCTGCACTCGACCCGCAGCCGGGGGACCGGGTGCTTGATCTTGCAGCTGCGCCGGGTGGAAAGACCCTTCATCTCTCGGACTTGCTTGGGGGACAGGGCATGATTGTGGGCATGGACCGGAATGCGGGACGTTTGGCAACGGCGCAGCGGAGGCTCGTCCGGTTGGGTGCCGATGCGCGGTGGGTGATCGGCGATGCAACGAAGCCGCCGTTTGCTCAGGCCAGCTTTGACCGCATTCTTCTCGATGCTCCCTGCACCGGCTTGGGAACGCTGCGTCGTCGTCCCGAGATTCGCCATCGACTTCGACCCGAGAGCGCCGCGGAGGCGGGACATGTCCAACGGCAGATGCTCGATGCAGCCATATCGCTTCTCCGGCCCGGCGGCCGACTGGTCTACTCCGTTTGCACCGTCACACCGGAAGAAACTGCCGATGTGGTCGCCGGCGTCGATTCCCATGCGCCGGAGGGCCTGCCCGGCTCAACGATCGCAGGAGGCATCCTCCTCGCTCCACATGTGACGGGGTCAGACGGAATGTTCGTGGCCGTGATCGACCGGTGATTGCCGTCGGGCGGTTGCGCATCGCCGAACCGAGAACCGGATACAATCGACTCCCGTGATCAAAGAACCAAGAATCGCCCCGTCCATCCTGGCCGCAGACTTCGCCCACCTCGGCGACGAAATCGCCCGGATCGAAGACCACGTCGACCTGCTGCACGTCGACGTCATGGATGGCCACTTCGTTCCCAATCTCACACTCGGAATGCCCGTAATCGCTTCGATCCGAAAGGTGACGAAACTTCCGCTCGATTGCCACCTGATGACGCTGAATCCCGATCACTACATGGAGCCACTGAAAGAGGCCGGGGCAGACCTCGCGACCGTGCACATTGAGGTCTTCCCGGATCCCCGCGAAGTCGCAGCGATCGCCCGTGACGTTGGACTCGGCTTCGGACTTGTCATCAATCCGCCGACACCGTTCGAAGCGATCGAACCGTTCGTCGAGTTGGCCGACATGGTCGTTGTGATGTCGGTGAATCCCGGGTTCGGCGGACAGTCCTTCATCGAAGGTGTTCTGCCGAAATTGGAGAGAATCAGGAATTTCGTTGACTCCGCCGGATTGCCGACCGATATAGAGATCGACGGTGGGATTGACCCGGGCACGATCCGGCCAGCGCGTGAAGCGGGGGCCGACGTGTTCGTAGCCGGAACCTCTGTGTTCCGTGCTCCCGACCCGGTGCTTGCCGTCCGAGAACTGAGAAACGCGATCGGTTAGTAGAGGCAATATGGGAGATCGGATCCTCGTCGTCGATGACGACCCGGACATCCTCCAATACGTGAAGATGAACCTCGAACTCGAGGGCTTCGAGACTGCGACGGCCTCGAACGGGGTCGATGCGCTCACGCTCGCTTCGGAGAACCCGCCGTCTCTGGTCCTGCTCGACGTGATGATGCCTGGAATGGATGGGCTGACCACGCTGCGGCATCTCCGCAACGATCCGCCCACCGCGAGCGTGCCGGTCGTCATGCTCACGGCACGGGCACTCGCCCAGGATCGGGTGAAGGGTTTGGATTTGGGAGCCGACGACTACATCACCAAACCTTTTGCGGTGGAGGAACTCGTCGCTCGCGTTCGGACCGTGATCCGTCGTGCCCAGCAGATGAGGGACGTCTCGCCGCTGACTGGTCTACCGGGGAATTTCCGAATCTCCGCAGAACTCGAGCAGCGGATCAGCGAGAAGGGCCCGATCGCCGTCGTGTACGGCGACCTCGACAACTTCAAGGCGTTCAACGACCACTACGGATTCATGCGAGGCGACACGGTTATCAAGTTCACCGCCAAAGTGATGGTCGAAGCGGCCGCAGCGTGTGGTGGCGACGACGCGTTCGTGGGCCACGTTGGTGGAGATGACTACATCGCTCTGATCGATCCGGAGCGCGTCGATGAGTACTGCAGCATGGTCATCCAGGAGTTCGACGACGGCATCCTCGACTTCTACGACACAGTCGACGCCGTTCAGGGCTACATCGAAGTTACAGATAGGCGGGGTGAACGCCATGCCTTCCCGGTCGTCTCGTTCTCGATGGGTGTGGTGACGAACCAGGAACGTGCCATCGCCTCGGAGTGGGAGGCTTCAGCGATCGCTTCGGAGATGAAAGAGTTCGCAAAGCGTCAGCCAGGTTCGACCTACTCGCTAGACCGGAGACAGTGATCCGACGCTGCGCGTCGGACAGTACTGAGTAGTGAGTACTGAGTAGTGAGTACCCCGTAGGGCGTCATCGCTCGGTATTCGACCGCTGATGTTTGAGAGCCGTTC
>JBLWQS010000011.1:0-13447 GCA_048452705.1 Acidimicrobiia bacterium | reverse complement strand
CCCCCCTCCTGCGTTGGAAGGAAGCCGCGATACCGACCCGACGGCGACAAGAACGGCGATCGATGAGATCCACCGACTCGTAGGCGAACACGACGATGGAGCCATCACCAACGATCAGTTCGCGATACGGAAGGCCGCCGTACTTGGACTGGTTGGACCGTAGTCCGTAGTCCGTAGTCCGTACGGAGTACTGAATACGGAGTACTGAGTACATCGGCGGCGAAGCCGCCGATCACCGTGCCCGGGGAGGGACTTGAACCCCCACGCCCCGAAGGACAGCGGTGTTTAAGACCGCCGCGTCTACCTATTACGCCACCCGGGCCATCGCGTGTATCTGGCGGTACCTCTCGACCCGCCACGATCCGGACCGAGGGTAGTGCTGTGTCCAATCAGCGAGCGTCGCAGATGGCATGCAACGCGACCCTGAGTAGCATCTGATCGTCGATCGACAACATGGAGGCTCTCGCAGTGAAGGTGTTCTCACCGGACAAGATTCGGAACGTCGCTCTCGTCGGACACTCTGGTGCCGGCAAGACCACTCTCGCCGAGGCGCTGCTCTACCGCGCCGGCACCATCCAACGCCTCGGAAAGGTCGAAGACGGCACCACGGTGACCGACTTCGACCCAGAGGAGCATGCCCGCGGAATGTCTCTCTCGCTCGCTGTCGCACCGTTCGTATGGAAGGGCTTCAAGATCAATTTGATCGACACGCCCGGCTATGCCGATTTCGTCGGCGACGTCCATGCCGCGCTGCGTGTCTCAGACCTCGCAATTTTCGTTGTATCCGCCGTGGACGGAGTGGAAGTCCAGACGGAGTACGCCTGGAATGTCGCTGACGCTCTCCGTGTGCCCCGCATGGTGTTCATCAACAAGCTCGACAAGGAACGGGCGTCGTTCGATCGGACTCTCGAACAGCTTCGCGATCGCTTCGGTGCTGGGATCGCCCCCATCGAGCTGCCGATCGGCGAGCAGGAAAGCTTCCACGGCATCGCCGATCTCTTCCGCGACAAGGCCTACCTCTACGACTCGGGTCAGGCAGAAGAGGCTGAGATACCGGAGGAAATGTCGAGCCGCGAGCACGAGATCCACGACAACCTGGTCGAAGGAATCGTGGTGGCCGACGATGCCATGCTCGAGCGATACTTCGATGGCGACATGCCTTCGGTGCCCGAACTCGAGCACACGATGGCGAAGGGAATCGCGGAGGCCACGGTCTTCCCGGTCGTGTGTGGTTCTGCCACCGGACCGATTGCCGTCGACCGACTCGCCGATTTCATCACGGAACTCGGACCGGCGCCTACGGACCGTCCCCCGATGGTGGTCACCGCCGGCGATCAGTCCATCGAAGTCGTCTCCGATGTGGCCGGTGATCCCCTGGCTTTCGTGTTCAAGACCATCGCTGATCCATACGTCGGACAAATCTCGTTGATGAGGGTCCGGTCTGGCACGCTCAAGCCTGAAACGACACTCGCGAATAGTCGCTCCGGCTCAGACGAGAAACTCGCGAAGATCGCCACGATGATCGGCAAAGAGACTGAACTCGTTGAGTCCTCCCCCGCGGGAGACATCGTTGCCGTCGCGAAGCTCTCTGACACGGCGACGGGTGACACGCTCGCTCCAAAGCACAAACCGGTCACTCTCCCGCCCGTCGACAGGCCCGAACCCGTTCTCTCTATCGCAGTGACGGCCAAGACTCAAGCAGACGAGGACAAACTCGCGAACGCACTTCGCCGGGTTCTCGCCGAGGATCCAGCGCTCAGACTCGAGCGCAACAGCGAAACCAAGCAGACGCTGCTGTGGGGCATGGGCGAGACACATCTCACCATCACACTCGAACGCTTGGAACGGAAGTTCGGCGTTGTCGTCGAGACCACAAAGGCCAAGGTTCCCTATCGCGAGACGATCGCGCGCTCCGCCCAGGCTGAGGGGAAGTACAAGAAGCAGACCGGCGGCCACGGTCAATACGGTGTCTGTTTCCTTCGCGTGAGCCCACTGCCGGGCGGTGCCGGTTTCCAGTTCGTCGACGAGATCAAAGGGGGATCCATCCCCCGTCAGTTCATCCCGGCCGTCGAGAAGGGTGTCAGGGAGACGATGGCAGACGGCGGCACTCGCGGATTCCCGGTCGTCGACGTGCAGGTCGCCGTCTACGACGGGAAGTACCACTCGGTCGACTCATCGGAGATGAGTTTCAAGATGGCTGGACGTCTCGGCTTCAAGACTGCCATGGAACAGGCAGGACCGGTCATGCTCGAACCGGTGTCGCAACTTAAGGTCATCGTTCCCGCCGGCTACCAGGGCGACGTGATGGGCGATCTATCGTCACGCCGCGGCCAGTTGCAGGGAACCGAGGCTGCCTCCGGTGGACGCCAACTCATCACCGCACTCGTGCCGACGTCGGAGATCATGAACTACGCGATCGATCTCCGATCCCTGACGCAGGGTTGGGGCCAGTTCAGCGCCAGCCACGAGCACTATCAGGAGATGCCGTCCCACATGGCAGACCAGGTAGTGAAAGAGCTAGAAGAAGAAAGTAGCAAGTAGCAAGTAGCAGGACAGAAGTACGGACTACTGACTACTGACTACGGACTACTGACTACCTCCATGGCCAGGCCATCGAGTAAGTCCTTTTCGCTCACGGTGATCTGATCGAATCCGATCGCTGCGAGCGCTGCCTCAGCCAGGATCGCTCCAGCGAGAATCACCGGTGCACGGTTCGGGTCCAGCGACGGGATCACCGCGGTCTCTGCGATAGACATCGTTGAGAGCCGTTCGATCAGATCGTGGATCTCAGCAGCGGTCAGGATCGCACCGTGGACACGTGCCCGGTCGTATTCGGGGAGATCGAGGGCGATCGCCGCGAGACTTGTGAACGAACCGGCGACGCCGATCGCTCGCTCCGGTGAGTCAGACGACGGTGCCACGAGGAACGCCTCCGCCGCGGCAGAACGGGATCTCATCAGGTCCGCTTCCGGGGTCGGCCGAGATGGGAGAAGGCGCTCGGTGAGGCGAACCGAACCGAGGTCGATGCTCCTTGCCGACGTCATCGTTCCGTTGCCGTACACGAATTCGGTCGATCCTCCGCCGATGTCAATCACCACAGTGGGAACCCGATCATCAAACGAAGCCGTAGCGCCAAGGTACGCGAGCGCCGCCTCCTCCGTTCCCGAGATCACCTCAGGAACAACGCCAAGCACCGCCGCCGCTCGCATGATGAACGCTGCGCCGTCCTTCGCGTCACGCGTCGCCGACGTCGCCACGGCTCTACGCCGTTCGACGTCGAGGTGATCCATCGTCTCCCCGTATCGGCCGAGTACCTCGAGGGTGGCGGCCACGCGCTCCTGGCTGAAACGACCGGTTCTATCGACCCCGGACCCGAGCGCGGTGACCGCGACATCGCGGATCCGTTCGGTGCCGTCGTCGACCACCAGGAGACGCATGGAATTGGTCCCGATGTCAACGACACCGGCGATCATCGTGGCTCGGTCCAGCCCGAATTCTTGATGGCGATTCCGTCCGCGGCGGCAACAACGCAATCCATCGCGCAGTCGAGCGGCTCGATCTGAGCAGCGGTCCACTCACCGACGGGGTTGTCGTTGCCGGCAGCCGTGTCGGCGTAATGGGCGTGGAGGCACTTGACGCCGGGACCTGTTCCTCCGACCCCGCCGGTCGGCTGATGTCCCAAGTATCCATCGGGAATCATGGCGTCTCTGGTTGAGCGATAGCGCTTCGCAGCAGCGGCGTGTCGGTCTGAGAGGCCAGGATCCTCAGCCACCAGTATCTCGGCTCGACGGACCCCTCCCCCAGCTTCGATTCTCCCGATACGTTTGCTCGCGAGAGGACAAGTCAGCCAGTAGAGCGTCGGGAATGGCGTGTCGTCATCGAGCAGCGGCGGCACGGTGATGACGACCGGGAGACCGAGATGACAGCGAGCGGTGACATCGATTGCCGAACGGGGCGGCCGGCCGATCTGCGCCTCGACGACGCTGCGATTATCCATCAGAGTTGACGTCGTCTCCCGTGATGAAGTCCCACACTCTCTGCCACCAGGCCCGCTCATCGGACCGGACAACCGGATCCGGTTGCGCGATGACGACCGCCGTCTCTCTTGGTGTTACGACAACGTATGCGACCTCGCCGGGTCTCACCAACCCGTACTGCTCGCGGGCGATGCGTTCGATCTCGGCATCGGTGCCGAGCATGGCAATGTCATCACTCAGCACCTGGTTCTCCCGCTCAAGAGCAGTGAGTTGATCCTGCGAGCGCTCGATCTGACGTTGCTGGGACACGAGTTGACGGAACGGGAGAATCCCCGAAACCGTGAGGGCAAGCGCTCCGAGTAGCACCACGGCCAGCACCCATCCCCAGCGTTGCTTTCTGGATGGTGCCGTCTCCGTGGTGCGCTCGAGCGTTTCTGTCATCAACTCACCTTGAACGGTGCCCATCCGGCGAACCGGGCATCATCTTCGAGATCTGCTTCGATCCGGAGCAGTTCGTTGTACTTCGCAGTCCGCTCTCCGCGTGCCGGAGCCCCGGTCTTGATCTGACCTGCGTTCGTAGCGACGGCGAGGTGGGCGATGTACGGATCCTCCGTCTCACCCGAACGGTGGCTCACCATACGGCCGTAGCCGTTCAACGATGCGGTACTCATCGTGTGGAGCGTCTCAGAAAGGGTGCCGATCTGATTCACCTTGATCAGGATGGCGTTCGCTGCGTCCAGGTCGATCGACTTGATGAGGAATTCCTCGTTGGTAACGAGCAGGTCGTCACCGACAAGCTGGATCCGGCTGCCGAGGCGCTCGTTCAGGAGGACCCATCCGTCCCAGTCGGCTTCATCGAGACCGTCTTCGATCGAGATGATCGGATAGTCGTCTACGAGTCCCGCGAGGTGCTCGATCATCTCCTCGGAAGTGAGCTCGGCACCCGACAGGCGATAGCGACCGGCGTGGTAGATCTCGCTCGCTGCGACGTCGAGAGCGATCGATATCTCCTCGCCCGGCTTGTAACCGGCAGCTTCGATGGCTTCGATGATGATGTCGAGCACTGCACGATCGTCTGGAAGATCGGGGGCGAATCCGCCTTCGTCGCCGACGTTCGTCGTCAGCCCGCGCCCGGCGAGAACCTTCTTGAGAGCGTGGTACGTCTCGACACCGGCTTGCATCGCTTCCCGGTACGACGGCAGGCCGCCGGGAACCAGCATGAATTCCTGTACGTCAACCGAGTTCGCGGCGTGGGCTCCCCCGTTGAGGACGTTGAAGCACGGTGTCGGAAGGAGACGACCGTCGGTTCCGCCGAGGTAGCGGTACAGCGGCAGGCCGACGGCCTCCGCGGCAGCGCGTGAAACGGCGAGAGAGACCGCGAGAATGGCATTGGCTCCCAGATTCGCCTTGTTGGGCGTGCCGTCGAGATCGAGCATGATCTGATCCACACGCTCTTGACGGGTCGCGTCGACACCGAAGAGCGCAGGAGCGATCCGATCATTCACGTTCTCAACAGCCTTCAGGACGCCCTTGCCTCCGTAGCGCTCGCCACCATCGCGAAGCTCAACGGCTTCCGACGCACCGGTCGATGCCCCGGACGGCACGATCGCCCATCCCGTGGCGCCTCCGGAGAGTGTCACCTCGGCTTCGACGGTCGGGTTTCCCCGGGAGTCCAGGACCTCGCGTGCTGTGATTGTCTCGATGAGCATCATGGTTCGTTCCTTTCGGGTTTGAGGGTAAACGAGGATTCGGTTTCGGTCGTGGATAGTTCGATCTTCGACATCTCCCAGAGCCGGTCGAGTTCCGTCAGGTCGAGGTCACGGAGTCGATGCCCTGCGTCACCGGCGAGTCGCTCCACAATCCGGAAGCGGGCCGCGAACGTGTCGTTGGCGCGGGATAGCGCGATCTCGGGATCAACATCGAGGTGTCTGGCAAGGTTGACGATGGCGAAGAGGAGGTCGCCGAGTTCTGCCGTTGCGAGGTCACGGTCGTCCTTCACCTCGCGAAGCTCTTCGAGCTCTTCTTCCACCTTGGAGAACACGGGTTCGTCATCCGGCCAATCGAACCCCACCGACGCGACGCGTCGCTGGATCTTGTCTGCCCTGGCGATCCCGGGCAGAGCCGTCGGCACGTCGTCCATCAGGGACTCCCGCCCCTTCTCGGCGTTCTTCAGCTCTTCCCAGTTGGCGAGGACCTCATCGACCTCATTAGCGATGACGTCTCCGAACACATGCGGATGACGACTCACGATCTTGCGGCGGATTCCTTCCGCCACTTCGTCGACGTCGAACGCTCCGGCTTCTGCGGCGAGACCGGCGTGAAAGACGATCTGGAGGAGCAGATCACCGAGTTCCTCCTCGAGGAGCAGATAGTCCCCGAGATCGACATCGCCTGCGGGGGCGGCAACGGGGAGGGCGCTGATGGCGTCAACGGTCTCGTACGTCTCCTCGATGAGGTGGCTGACGAGCGTGTGGTGCGTCTGCTTCGCGTCCCACGGGCATTCTTTTCGCAAGACTCGGTTCGTAGCGATGAGCCCGATCCAGCCAACGTCGGCGGCCGGCACGAACAGTGTTAATCGTGGGCCCGTATCTGCCCTCGGCAGATCGGCGATGGTCATCTCCGTGACCGTGGCATCGTCATCGCCGACACGATCCAGCATGGTGACCGTGAAGGACTCCGGCAGTATCCGTCCGAGGGTGACGGCGACCTCTCCCGCAACGAGCGGCGAATCGATCTGTGTGATGAGCGATGGGAGGTGGAGGGGCAGCGGATCCGGAAGCGCCCGTGCGTCAAGGATCTGGAGTCCGTCTGCAATCGGATCGATGCCAACAGCGACGCAAGCAAGGTCGATAAACGATTCGCCGGGAACAACGGTGCACGGTATGCCCTCACGGGCCGCCGCAGCTACCAACAGCGACACGGCGCGTTCCCCAACGATGGCGCTACCGGGAACGGCATAGGAAACGGGTCCGATGCGTGCTGCGGCCGTAACCCGGTCGACGATCGCTTCGTAGACGCCGTCGAAGTCATCCGCCGTCTCGTAGAGATCATCGCATGAGACCACCGACCGCATGCTCGCTAGGGCTGCTGCCGCCGGATGTTCCACGGTTCGTAGGATCAACGTTGTCCCCGGATCGATCAGGCGATCGAGATCAGGGCGTCGAAGACGATCGAGTCCGGCGGGACCCAATCCAACGATTGAGATCTGGCTCGTCATCCAGTCGGTGGTGGCAGGATGCCGTGCGAGTTGTGCGTCCACGTCCCGACCTGCGAGCTCACTTCGATGTTGGCAGAGCGGATAGCGTCGTTGACCCAGACGACCCACAGGTCGCCGACGAGGCTGGAGTGGAGATAGGCGATCGGATCAGCGAGGAGTGCATCGAGCGACTCCGGGCCAGTTCGCTCGTCGACGATCATGATGTGCCAACCGAATTCGGAAGGAACAGGATCGGTGAGTTCCCCGATCGGGGCAATCGCAGCCGTCGTGGAGAACTCCGGCACGTAGCCGCCGGCCGGTGCAGGACATGGGAGCTGACCGCCAGGGCTGAACGTGTCGAGCGAGATCTCGTCGGCAACCGCAGCGAAGTCTTCCCCAGCCTCAATCCTGACTTTCGCCGCCAGAGCCTCTTCCGGCGTCATCGTCAGGATGTGACGGACACAGACTTCGACCAGCATCTCCTGCCTGTTCTCGAACACATCGGCGAGATACTCGGCATCATCGGCGAGCACCGCTGTGACCTCATCACGGATGATGAACTGCTCGGAGACAGCAGCGACCGTTGCTTCCGTTCGGCCGGGAGTGCTCGCAACGCTGGTGAAGATCTCAGCCTCTTCCGCTGTCGGATTGGCGATCTTCGCCGCGATGGCATCCGGGTCATCGAGGCCGGTCAGACCGAAGTCCTCGTATGCGCTGTTCTTCTGAGCCTCGAGGTAGATCAGATTGGTCAAGTCAGCCCGATACTCCTCAGCGTTGTGATTGGTGCTGTCCGACGTGTCCGTCCTCAGTGCGACCACCGAGGCATCGTCCACTGTTGCGTCATCAACAGTTGCAACGACTGATGAGCCGGAGCAAGAGGCGACCAACACGGCGGCCGCCGCGGTCAGGAAGAGGGTTCTCGTTGAAAGGCGCATGTGAGTATCCGGGTCGGGTGGACTCAGTCTACGGGGACGCCGTCGTCATCGGTTCAACCCGGACACAGCACGCTCGGCAAGCACGAGGCCTCCTGCGATTCCGGATTGGTCACCGAGTTCCGGCGCTACAAGGAAGCTCTCTCCTCCGCTTTCGAGGGCAGGTGCTTGAACATAGCTGCCGAGCGAGTCGATCATTTGCTCGCGGGTGGCGTTGAGTAGACCAGGGATATTCATCACACCGCCGCCGAGGATGATCCGTTCAGGTGAGACAGTGAACACGAGATTCGCCATGGCATGACCAAGGGAGTGGGCCTCGAACTCGATCACTCGATCAGTGCCCGTGTCGAGCTCCTCCGCTGGCCGTCCCCACCGTTCTGCCAGCGCCGGTCCCGATGCCATCCCTTCGAGGCAGTCGCCGTGGAACGGACAGCGGCCCGGGAATGGGTCCTCTGGGTGGCGCGGAATCCTGAGATGACCGATCTCGGGGTGAACAAGACCGTGCATGGGCTCGCCGTTGATGACCCCTCCCCCGCCGATACCGGTGCCCACCGTGACATACAGAGACGAATCGAGGCCACGGCCTGCTCCCCAGCGGCCTTCACCCAACGCAGCCCCGTTGACGTCCGTGTCGAACCCGATCGGGACGCCGAATGCCTTGCGGAAACGACCGACGACTTCGGCACCGGTCCACCCGGGTTTCGGCGTCGCACCCACGGAGCCATAGGACGCCGACGAACGATCGAGATGCAACGGACCGAACATGGCGATACCGATCGCATCAAGTTGTCCGTGTTCAAAGAGGAAGGAGATCGCGCGGTTGAGGGTCTCATCAGGCGTGGTGGTCGGAAAAGTCACGAGGTCGCGGAGATCGTCAGGAGTGCTTCCGACCGCGCACACGAACTTGGTGCCACCACCTTCGATGCTGCCAAAGAGTGCCATGGCGGGGACGGTAGTCGGTGGCCGCCTACGGCGGCGTGCTGAGTACTGACGGCGTTCACCGGCCTCATGAGTAGCTACATTCGGATGCCCAAGCGCGGTGTCGGATTGGTGTGGTCCGAATTCTCCGGCTTATGCGCCTCGTGCTCGATGTCGTGGTCGATTCCGGCAATCTGGGCAAGGTCGGCGCTGTCAAGAGTGTCCGCGAAGGCCTTCTGAGCGAGACACCAGGGATCGTGGATGGGACAGACACTCGCCCAGTCACATGGCCCACCCCTGAGGATGCACTGGTCCGGGGTGAGGAGTCGCTCGGATGGTTCGATGACGTCGAGCAAGGATATGTCTTCCGGGGCTCGGGTGAGGAGGTAGCCACCATTCGAACCGGCCCTCGAGGTGAGGAGTCCCTGAGCGACAAGCTCGGCAAGGATCCTCTTGAGGAAGTCCGGAGGGATGTCCATCGATGCAGCAATCTCGCGAGCCTTACGCGGTTCGCCTTCCCAATGGCGCGCCAGATCGATGACCGCACGCACGGCGTAGTCGCCGTGCCTTCCGAGTGTGACAGGCATGAGTCCTCCCCATGAGAACCATACGCGCCCGAACCTGCACTTGTGCCCCTAATCGGCGAAGCGACGCATAGCCGACAGTTGGTCGAGCTGCCCGGTCCGCTCAGAACGCCTCCGCGATCCGGCACGCTGACTTGAGGAGTCAACGTTGTCTCGATCAACCGTTGTGGGCACCGTCGCCAAGCGATAGTTTGCGGATATGACACCTCAGAGATGAGATGTCATGGCTCGTGGATCTCTACAAGATGGGCAGCAGGGCTGACGTGGCCAACACGATCACCTTGCCCACGAGCGGCACACTGGGGAGGGCATCATGTACCCAATCGAGCGGACCGAATATATCAATGCCTACATCGGCGCGATCTCGGAAGAGATGAGAGACGCCAGGATCGGCCGGCAGAAGCCAAACGGTCGTTTCGGATCTCTCGACCGTTTCTCCAGCGCCGTCGCCCGGCTGCTGAGAACGGGATCCGAGAGGAACCGCTACAGCCAGGATCCACAACCGGCCGCCTGAAATCCACGCAGCTTCGTGTGGATCGAAGCGAAGCACGGGCAATGAGACACCGCTACCACGGTCGGATGGACTCGAATCGAATCGGATTTATGCGGACGAGCATTCTCTGCTCGATGGCACTGGTCCTGCTGGCAACGGCATGTGGTGCGGGCGAGTCGCTGTCACCCGACGAGAAGACCTGGTGCCTAGGGAACGCCGACCGGGTCGAATCCGCGGCGAGGGACCTGGAACTGCTCGGCTTCATAGGCGTCTACTACGAGACCGAGGGCGACGGCCTCGGCCCGGATGGCCGCCCGATCATGACCGATCGAAACGAGGCTGCAACCGAGCAGTTGCGGACTCGGAACACCGGAGACCCGGGTGTTGTCCTGTATGACCTCTTCTCTCGATACCTGAGACACCCGGATGGTCAGACAGCCTGCAATGCGGCGTCCGCCGACAACATCTAGCAAGCACTCCCCCGGCGCCGCCCCTGAAGCACACCTCTGCTCGACGGGCTTCACCGATCGGAATCGGCTGGCCACATCGTCTGGAGGAACTCGAGCAGCTTCTTGGCAACGTCGCGCTTCGGAGCCGGGATGAACAACGTCGATCCCCGAAGCACCCCTCGACGTTGGAGGCGCTCAAGACGGACCTCCTGCGACGGTCGAAGATCGACCTTCGACAGGCGGACCTCGTCGCGCACCTGAACGATCTCGTCGAGCCCCACCCGCAGGGCTTCGACCCGGAGTCGGGCAACGTCGATGAGTTCCTCAGCCTCGATCGGTAGCGACCCGAATCGGTCCTCCCACTCTGCAACCACGTCGTCGACCTCGCTCTCAGTGGTCGCGGCGGCAAGGCGGCGATATGACTCGAGGCGCCCGTCGGCATCGGGAACGTAGATGTCGGTGAGGCGAGCATCAACGGGAAGATCAATCCTGATCTCGTGCTCCTCTTTGCGCTCGACAGGTTGGCCCTTCAGCTCCTGGACGGCCTCGGCGACAAGCTCCGTGTACAGATCGAAGCCGACGGCAGCGATCTGACCCGACTGGGTCTCAGAGAGGATGCTCCCCGCTCCGCGAATCTCGAGATCTCGCATCGCCAGTTCGAACCCGGAACCGAGATCGGAGAACTCGCCGATGGCTTCGAGCCTTCGGTATGCGTTCTCCCCGATCCGCTCCTCAGGAGGATGGAACAGGTAGGCATATGCTCGCTGACTCGATCTCCCGACCCTGCCGCGCAGCTGATAGAGCTGGGCCAACCCGAGCCGATCGGCTCTCTCGACGATCAATGTGTTCACCTGAGGTAGATCGAGACCAGACTCGATGATCGTTGTCGCGACGAGAACGTCGTAGTCGCCGTTCCAGAAGTCGTACATGACCTGTTCAAGCTGACCCTCGTTCATCTGTCCGTGGGCGACGGCGTACCGGGCATCCGGAACGAGATCGCGCAACCGGGCGACGGCATGATCGATCGACTGGACCCGGTTGTGGACGTAGAACACCTGGCCCTCACGGAGCATCTCACGCCGAATCGCCGCAGACACCGCCTGATCATCGTTGGGACCGACGTAGGTCAGGATGGGATGACGATCCTCCGGTGCGGTCCGGATCTTGCTGACGTCCCTGATTCCGGTGAGCGCCATCTCCAGCGTCCTCGGGATCGGGGTCGCCGTGAGCGTAAGCACATCGACCGAGGCCCGCAGCGCCTTCAGCTTGTCCTTCGCCGAGACGCCGAATCGCTGCTCCTCGTCGACGACCAGGAGGCCCAGGTCTTTGAACTCCACATCAGCGGAGAGCAGTCGATGGGTGCCGATCACGGCGTCGACCGAGCCGTCGGCCACACCAGCGATGACCTTGCGCTGTTGAGCGGGAGTGAGGAATCGACTCAGTGCCTCGACCCGGATCGGGAAGGAGGCGAAACGCTCCTCAAACGTCGCGAAGTGCTGCTGAGCCAGCAGGGTGGTCGGGACAAGGATCGCAGCCTGTTTCCCATCCTGGACGGCTTTGAACACGGCTCGAAGCGCGACCTCGGTCTTCCCGAACCCGACGTCGCCGAAGACGAGGCGATCCATCGGCGCGTCGTCTTCCATGTCTTGTTTCACCTCGGCGATCGCCGTCAACTGATCCGGTGTCTCCTCGTACGGGAATGCCGTCTCGAATTCCCGCTGCCACGGTGTGTCGATCTCGAAGGCATGACCGGCAGTTGCTGCCCTCGTTCGGTGCAACTCGACAACCGCTTCGGCCACGACCGCGATCTCCTTCCGGACCTTCCTGCGGGTCTGGGACCAGTCCGTCCCGCCCATTCGTGACAGTCGAGGAGTCTCACCGCCGGTGTATCGACGAACGGCAGCCAACTGATCCGTGGGCACATACAACCGATCCCCTGCCGCGTATTCCACCAACAGGTAGTCGCGTGCGGCTCCCGCCATGTCGCGGTGTACAAGGCCCTCGAATCGACCAACCCCATGGTGGTGGTGGACGACGTAGTCGCCGGGATTCAGATCCCGGTAGGCCTCGTCGTGACGCTCGCCCCTGCCCCGCCGGGTCGTCCGGTGCGCGCGGCGGCGCCCGGCGACCTCGCGTTCTCCGACAACGGCGACGCTCATCGGCGGGAAGACGAAGCCAAGATGTATCCCGATGGGGAGAACCGACGACTCGACGGACGTCAACTCGTCGACAACGGCGAGTCCGGCCCCGGCTTCCGCGAGGAGCCCGGATACCCGCTCCGCAGCTGGACGGCCATCCATGGCGATGATCACGTCGATCCCGCGGCTGGCCCACCCGGTAATCGAGGATGCGACCGATTCGGGATCTCCTGCGGCTGCCCCGAAGCCGCGCATCTCGTAGCCATCATCTCCAGGTGACGCTGGTGTGGGGGGCGCATCGAGGACATCGACATCCGGCCCCGGGTCGAGAGCGAGATAGAGGGGTGGATGTTCGGTCGGCGCGGGCCCCTCCTTGCCCCAGGTTCCTGCGAGGGCGACGGCAAGATCTGTTTCTTCCCCGATCAGGTCACGGCAACGATCTCTCGCTCGAACGGGGTCGAACAGCACAACGATCGCGTCCGTCTCATCGATGATCGTTCTGGGCGGTGCCAGCCAGGGGAGCCACGACTCGATGCCCTGGAATCGGATGCCTTCTGAGATGCGCTCCCACGTCGATGACCCCCATGGGGCCTCGTCAATGAGCTCGGCAGCCCGAATCCGCATCTCGTTCGAGATCAGTAGCTCGCCAGCCGGGAACACGTTGATCTCTTCGATCGAACCCTCCGACCGCTGCGTCGATATCGCGAATGGCCGGATCTCCTCGATGGTCTCTCCCCAGAAGTCGATTCGCACCGGCTGT
>JBLWQS010000010.1:0-13900 GCA_048452705.1 Acidimicrobiia bacterium | reverse complement strand
TGAGCGAAGGCATTCCTCCCAACGACGGCCTTGTTGAACTGGACCGGATAGCCGGTCAGGCGGGCCACGAGGCGTGACGTCTCGAAGATCTGCGTGGCGTCTGCTCCGACGTCGACGCCGAAGTGATCGCGGCGGGTCCGAACCGCCATGATGATCTCCTCCGTGGATGTGTTTCCGGCTCTCTCTCCGATACCGTTCACGGCGCATTCGATCTGCCTGGCACCCGCTCCGATAGCGGCGAGAGAGTTCGCTACGGCCATTCCGAGGTCGTTGTGGCAGTGTGTCGAGATGATCACGTCGTCGTTGTCGTTGCGAACTTCGCGAACGACGCGGTCGATGAGAGAGGCGAACTCGCTCGGCATGGAGTAGCCGACGGTGTCGGGGATGTTGATGGTCGTGGCGCCTGCGGCCACGGCGGCTTTGCAGGTCTCGATGACGAATTCAGGATCGGATCGAGTCGCATCCTGAGGCGAGAACTCCACGTCATCGGAGTACGTCTTCGCCCGCCGCACCCCCTCAACGATCGAAGTGAGGGCTTCGGACGGTGTGATGTTGAGCATCCGCTCCATGTGGATCGGGGACGTCGACATGAACACGTGGATTCGTGATCGCTCCGCCGCTGCCAGGGACTCGGCTGCGCGATCGATGTCGTCGGGATGGGTTCTGGCGAGCGCCGCGATCACCGGTCCGCTGACTTCGGTGGCGATGCGTTGGATCGCCTTGAAGTCCCCTTGCGACGAGGCTGCGAAGCCCGCCTCGATGACATCCACCTTCAGCCGTGCAAGTTGGGCTGCGATCGCAACCTTGTCGTCCGGCGACAGGGCGATCCCCGGCGCCTGCTCCCCATCACGCAACGTGGTGTCGAAGATGATCAACCGCTCAGTCATGCTGTCCTCTTCGCTCGGTCAGTGTCGTTCGGCGACGGCGTAGCCCGGAGCCCGTGCACGATTCCCTGCGTGTCGTCTGTGGTCTGTGGTCTGTCGTCTGCTCACTCATACGTCGTCTGCCGGTACTTTCTCGACCAGGAAGGGCATCATCGGTCGCAGTTCGCGGCCCACACGTTCGACCGGATGCTCAGAGACCGCAGTCCGCGCAGCGAGGAGATTGGGGGCACCGGCCCGGTACTCGGCCATCCACTCGCGGGCGAACTCGCCCGTCTGGATCTCGGTGAGGATCTTGCGCATCTCCGCCTTGGTCTCATCGGTCACGATTCGTGGACCGCGGGTGATGTCTCCGTATTCGGCAGTGTCTGAGACCGAGTGGCGCATCCAGGAGATCCCGCCTTCGTAGAGGAGATCGACGATCAGTTTCAGTTCGTGCAGCACCTCGAAGTAGGCCATCTCCTCGGCATATCCGGCCTCGGTGAGGGTCTCGAAGGCGGCGCGGATCATCGAGTCGATGCCGCCGCAGAGGATGACCTGTTCGCCGAAGAGATCGGTCTCTGCTTCATCACTGAACGTCGTCTCGATCACGCCTGCTCTCGTTCCGCCGATCCCGTGCGCATATGAGAGGGCAACGGCTTTCGCGTCACCCGTGGCGTCCTGATGGACGGCGATCAGAGCGGGGACGCCGCTTCCCTCGACGTATTGACGCCGCACGAGATGGCCGGGGCCCTTGGGAGCGATCATGGCCACGTCGACATCCGGCGGGGGAGTGATGTAGCCGAAGCGGATGCTGAATCCGTGAGCGAACAGCAAGAGATCGCCGGCGTTGAGATTGGGGGCGATGATCTCGTCATACAGCTCAGGCTGATTCTGGTCCGGCACGAGCACCATGATCACGTCGGCCCAATCGACGGCCGTTGCGGGATCGACGACCTTGAGGCCGGCTTCAGCGGCCCGGTCCGCTCGGGGAGACCCGTCCCTCAGGCCGACGACGACGTCGACGCCCGAGTCCTTGAGGTTCATAGCGTGGGCGTGGCCCTGGCTCCCGAATCCGAGAACCGCGACCTTGCGGCGGGCGATCAGCGCCGGGTTGGCGTCCCCTTCGTAGTACATCGTCGGCATGGGGCCTCCTCAGGCGCTCTTCGTTTGACTTTTTGCGGTCTTCTGATCTCTCGCGAGTGCAATGCGGCCGGATTTCGCGAGAGAGGTAACACCATATGCGCTCATCAGCTGAAGGAAGTCGGCCAGCCGGTCGGGTGGACCTGTGACCTCGAACGTGATCGTCGTCACACCGACGTCGACCGCCGTCGCGTCGCAGACACGAGCAGCATCGAGGATCTCGCCCCGAAGTTTCGGGCTCGCGTTGACACGGACGAGCATGATCTCTCGTTCGATCGCCGTTCCCGGAGGGAACTCGGTGACCTTCACGGTGTGGACCAGCTTGTAGAGCTGCTTGACGATCTGCTCCATCTCGGGACCGTCGACGACCACGGTCATGCGTGACATGCCGGGATCCTCGGTGGGGCCCACGGTGAGCGAGTGGATGTTGAAGCCCCGTCTGGCGAACATCGTCGACACGCGTGCGAGCACGCCCGGCTTGTTCTCGACAAGGACGGCGATGACGTGTTTCATGCGAGGTCCTCTCTGCTCATGAATTCTTCTCGGCTGAGGGCGACGTCGTCGTTCGATCCTCCTGCGGGCACCATCGGAAACACCATGGCTTCCGGATCGCAGATGAATTCGATCAGGACGGGGCGATCATTGATGGCCAGCGCTTCTTCAAGGGCCGCAGCCACCTGATCTGGTCGATCCACGCGAATCCCAACGGCGCCGCACGCCTCGGCGAACAACGCGAAGTTCGGCACGGTCGGAGAGAGTTCGGTCTGTGACAACCGTCCCTCGTAGAAGAGGGTCTGCCACTGCTTCACCATGCCCAACGAGGCGTTGTTCAACAGAGCGACCTTGATCGGGATGTTCTCCACCGAGGCCGTGATGAGTTCGGTGCCCGTCATCTGGAAGCACCCGTCTCCGTCGATGGCGAAGACGACCTCGTCGGGTGTCCCGGTCTTGGCGCCGATCGCAGCCGGGATCGCATAACCCATCGTGCCGAGGCCGCCCGAGTTGATCCAGCGCCGCGGCTCCTCGAAGCCCCAGAACTGTGATGCCCACATCTGGTGCTGCCCAACGCCGGCGACGATCGTTGCGTCGCCACCGGTGAGGCGGTGAAGCTCCTCGATCACGTACTGCTGCTGGATGGGACCATCGGGGTCCTGGTCGTAGGTGAGGGGATACGTGGTCTGCCAGTCGCGCAGCGTTGCGAGCCAGGAGTCCCGGTTTGGCTGAGCACCGCGACGTTCGGTCTCGGCGATCATCTGCTCGAGCACCACCTTCGCGTCTCCGACGATCGGTACGTCTGCGAAGCGGTTCTTGCTGATCTCGGCCGGGTCGACGTCAACGTGGATGATCTTGGCTCCGGTGGCGAAGTGCTTGGGATCGCCGGTGATTCGATCGTCGAAACGTGCACCGATTGTGATGAGCAGATCGGAGCGCTGCATCGCCATCGTCGCCGTGTAGTTACCGTGCATCCCCGGCATACCGAGGTTGAGCGGATGAGAGTCGGGGAAGATGCCTCTGGCCATCAGCGTCGTGACCATCGGAACGTTGATCAGTTCGGCGAATCGCTTCAACTCGTCGGCGCCACCGGCGGCGACCACACCACCGCCCACGTAGAGGACCGGATGCTCCGACTGCTCGATGAGATCCACGGCCGCTTTGACCTGGCGAGGATGGCCCTTCACCGCAGGCTTGTATCCAGGGAGGTTGATCTCTCCCGGCCGGTGCCAGGTCATGGTGTCGGTGAGAATGTCTTTGGGCACGTCGATGAGAACCGGCCCTTTTCTTCCGGTCGATGCGAGATGGAACGCCTCGCGGACCGTATCGGGAATCTCTTGGGCGCTCGTGACGAGCGAATTGTGTTTCGTGGCGGGCATCGACATGCCCCACGTGTGTGCTTCCTGGAATGCATCGTTCCCGATCGACGTCGTTGCCACCTGGCCGGTGATAGCGACCATCGGGACGGAATCCATGTACGCGTCCTGGAGCGCGGTCAGGAGGTTCGTTGCTGCGGGACCGGAGGTCACGAGCGCGACGCCGACGCGTCCGGTGGCATGGGCATATCCGGACGCCATGTGGCCTGCACCTTGCTCGTGGCGGGCGAGGACGTGACGGATCGGGGACTCGATGATCGGGTCGTAGGCCTTGAGGATCGCTCCACCCGGCATGCCAAAGACGACATCGACCCCCTCGTACTCGAGTGATCGGATGAGCGCTTGAGCGCCGGTGAGTTGTTCTGGCATGGTGTTGCTCCGGATACAAGAAACCCCCCGTTTGGCACGGAGGGTTAGGCACACACGTTGAGTCGTGTGCGCCTAGGTGATAAGGACTACGAGCAGGTTGTTGAAAACAGTCATGTTGGATTCCGTCGGGAGCCTGCGATTATGGCACGACCACGAGACCTGTCAAGGACGCCATGAACATTGCCAAACATCTCCGCCTCGTTTTGGGCCCCGCGATCGATGCGGCGCGAGCCGCGCTCAGAGATCTGGATGATGAGGACGTTCCCGGTCGCCTTCGTGCCATTTCGAAGCGGGGCGATGGCACGCTTCCCGTTCCGCTCGTCAAAACGCTGCTTCGACGGATCGATGAAGACGACTGGTTTCGTGGCAAGGTCATCGAGTCGTTCGATCGACTCGGGACCGAAGATCCAGTCTCGTCGACGTATCTGCATCGGGAGCCGGTTTGGTGGATCGCGGTGGCCGAATCGATTGCCACGCAGGCAGCGGCCGGGGATGAGGATCGTGTCCGGCAGCTCCAATCGAAACTAGAAGAAGCGCGAACACGCAGCCGATCCGAGCGAGCGAAGATCAAGTCCCTCAAGAGACAGGCGGCGGACGCTGAGAAGGACGCGCAAGCGGTGGTCGCAGAACGGCTCGATCCGCTCAAGGCGGCCGTCGCCGAGGCTCGTTCAGAGTGTGATCGGGCAGAGAGCCGAGCCCTGGGGTTGCGGGCCGACGTGGAAGAGGCGCGCGAAGAACGACGGGAGGCAGAGCGGATCGCCGCGGTGCACTCGGAGCAGATCCGATCAGCGAAGCGCGAAGTTGCCGGTCTTCGTCGATCCGTGGAAGCCGGTGAGTCCGAGTCGATTCCTCGTGATCCGCTCGAGATCGCTCGCTGGCTCGATCGGGCCACCGTGACGTTGACTCCGTTCAGAGATGCGGACACGAAGTTCTCCAGCATCGACGAGATCGAGGGGAACCGCAGACCGACCGTACCGGCAGGTGTTGCTCCGGATTCCGCCGCTTCGATCGAGGCGTTGGCGGGTCTTGAGGGTGTGACAATTCTGATCGACGGCCACAACCTGCTCGGGGTTCTCGATGCGTCGACGATGGCGACCGGCCGAGCCAGACGCGAGCTGATCACCGGTCTCGGCAAACTCAACCGGCACCTCGGTGAGGCGACCATCGAGGTTGTCTTCGATTCAGACCTCGTCGACGGCCGGCCGATCACGGTGACCGAGAGTGGTGTCGTCGTCCGCTTCGCGGATGTTGACGTCACCGCCGACGATGTCCTGGTGGACCTGGCCGCCGAACATGGCGTCACCGCGATCGTGATCTCCGACGACCGTGAGGTGCGAGACCGCTCCGCCCGCCACGGTGCGACGGTGCTCTGGGCGAAGGCGCTCGCAGCCTGGCTGTGAGAGGAGACGACAGAGGACAGACGACAGACAACAGCCAGAACCGAGACGACAGACGACAGACGACAGCCAGAACCGAGTGTGCTGGTCTTCGCTGTCTGTGGTCTGTGGTCTGTCGTCTGCTGTCTACAGGACGAGTTCGGCGAGGGCGCGGACCGTTGGTGGGTCCGTCGTGGCGGCGATGAGCGTTGTGACACCGGATCCCTCCCACACCTCGAGCCGCTCGGCGATGCGGTCTCGCGATCCGACCAGGCTCACTTCGTCGACGAGTTCGTCCGGGACCGCCCGCATCGCTTCCATCTTCCGGCCGGCGAGGTATGACTCTTGGATACGATCAGCGGCCTCGCCGTAGCCGTAGCGGTGGGCGAGGTCATGGTAGAAGTTCTTCCCCTTCGCCCCCATCCCCCCGATGTACAACGAGAGCATTGGCTTGGCTGCAAGGCGAGCGCGTGCGAGATCGTCGTCGAGAGACACGAACACGGACACGGCGGTGTCGAACCGGTCGGCCTTGTCCTGTTCTCCGGATCGGGAGAAGCCTTCATCGAGGAGGGGCTGGAATATGGCGCCGGCCTGCTCGGGGGAGTAGAACACGGGGAGCCATCCGTCGGCGATCTCTGCGGTCAGGCGGACGTTGTGCGGCCCGATCGCTGCGAGGTAGATCGGTAGATTCGGGTTGCGGGGTTTCGAGATGAGCTTGAGCGCTTTGCCCGCCCCCGTGCTTCCCGGGCCTTGATACGGCATCTGGTAGTACTCGCCGTCGTATTCGACCGGTTCATCCCTAGCGAGGATCTTCCGAACGATCTCGACATACTCCCTCGTTACCCGGAGTGGCTTCCCATAGGGCCGCCCATGCCAGCCCTCGACAACCTGTGGCCCGGAGACTCCGAGACCAAGCAGGAACCGGCCGTGGGATAGCTCATCGAGGGTTGCCGCCGTCATGGCCGTCATGGCGGGCGTTCGCGCCGGCATCTGGAGGATCCCGGACCCGAGCTTGATCCGTTCTGTCCGCCCGGCGAGATAGGCCAGCGGGGTGACGGCGTCCGACCCGTAGGCCTCCGCGGTCCACACGGAGTCGTAGCCGAGACGCTCGGCCTCCGTCACCAGTGTCGTGTCGCCGGCCAGCTTCGTGCCCCAGTAGCCAAGGTTGAGTCCAAGCAGCATGGTGAGGACAGTACTGAGAAGACAGTACTGAGTACGGACTACGGACTACGGACTACCGCGAGCGCAGCGAGCCAAATCTGTCACACCCACTCTCTAGCTTGTCCCTATCTACCGGAAGGAGACCTTGTGATCATCGACTGCGATGTATGTGTGATGGACGGGACCGGGGCGTGCGCCGACTGCATCGTTCCGATGCTGCTGTCCGGGAGCGGCGGGCCGACCCGGATCGGGGATGATGAGGAAGCGGCCATCGGAGCCCTATCCGACGCCGGCCTTGTCTCCCCGATTCGGCTCGTGGTTCGTGGCTCTGATCGTGGGGCCGTAACCGCCTGAGTCGCTACCGGGGAGCTCTGAGCGCCGTATCGTGGCCTCGTGCTCCGTGACCGCCTCCAAGAGATCGCCATCGACCTGGGCTGTGCCGGGTTCGGAGTTACCGCCGCAGATCCGTTCGAAGGCCTCGCTGCCGTCATGGAGAGCCGCCGGGAAACCGGGCTTGCGAGCACGCTCGCGTTTACGTATCGGGACCCCGCCGTGGCGTCGGATGTGCGCCGAAGTTTCCCGTGGGCGGAACGGCTCGTCACGGTTGGATACGCATATCAGCCGGATGCGGGCACAGCGGAAGTCGGTGGGGCCACGCTGCGGATCGCTCGCTTCGCCGACGGTGACGCGTACGTGGGGCTGCGGGCCGCGCTCGATGCCGTCGCAGCGCACTTGGTGGAACATGGACACCGGGTCGAGGTGCTTGCCGACGATTCACGGTTGGTCGATCGGGCTGCCGCTGTTCGTGCCGGTGTCGGATGGTGGGGGAAGAGTTCGATGGTCCTCGTCCCCGGTGCCGGGCCGTGGGTGCTGATCGGGTCGGTCGTTACCGACGCACCGCTTGGTCTCGATACACCGTCGGACCGCTCCTGCGGATGGTGCGTCGCCTGCATCCCGGCATGTCCGACGGATGCCATCGTCGCCGACGGTGTCGTCGACGTGCGTCGCTGTCTCGCCCATCTCCTCCAGGCACCCGGGGTGATCCCCGTCGAACTCCGTCCAACGGTCGGTGACCGCCTCTACGGATGCGATGACTGTCTCAGCGCCTGTCCACCGGGCAAGCGGGCCCTGGCCGATGCACCCCTCGTCGTTGGGCCGACCATCGAGGAGATTCTCGGGGCGAGCGATCGAGAACTGCTCGACGACTACGGTCACTTCTATCTGCCGTCGCGACGACCGAGGATCCTGCGGAGGAATGCCCTGATCGCTGCCGGCAACGATCGTTCCGACCACCTCGAACCGATCGTCATCGGCCACCTCGGTCATCCGGATTGGCTCCTCAGAGCCCACGCTGCCTGGGCGATCGGCGAGTTCGACACCGAGATGGGTCGCGCCGCCGTTGATCTGGCGCTTCAAGATGAGCATGACGGGCGGGTCCGGAGCGAGCTGCTCGAAGTCAAGGCGCGATGGCGACCCGATCCCGGTCTACGCTGAGACCATGGTGCCCGTCTACGCAATCGCTCTCTTCGTCGGATTCCTCATGCTGCTCGCCTGGATCGTCGGCGTCGCGATAGGGACCTGGGTGGAGGGATGGGAATTCGCCGACCCTGAACGCCGCTTCGGCGCGGTCGGGAGATCGATCGTTGCCGGCATCGTCGGATTCGGGATGGCCGGTATGTCCGCCTCCTTCGGCGGATGGCCCACCGTCCTAGCGATCGTCGGTGCCCTCGCCGGGGCAGCAGCCATGGTGGCCGTGGCCCGGGTGTTCGGTCCAGACCCCGCCTGATGCTCATCGTCTCCGACGTCCACGGAGCCACCGAAGCACTCCGACGTGTCGCGGCGATGGGTGAGCCCCTCCTCGTTCTCGGCGATCTGATCAACTACATCGACTACCGATCGAACGACGGCATCGTGGCCGATGTCTCGGGACGAGAGCTTGTCGACGAGTTCGTCAGGATCCGTGGAACGGTGGGTCACGAGGCCGCGTCCGATATGTGGCACCGCCACTGGGTGGGACGCGAGGAAGAGTTGCGGGAGCAATATCGGACGGTTACCGAAGCTGCCTATCGGGATGTCTGCGACGCGCTCCGGGGATGTGAGGCATACGTGACCTACGGAAACGTCGATCGGCCGAAGATGCTTGCCGGCCATCTCCCTGAGGGGGCCCGATTCGTGGACGCCGAGGTGGTGACGATCGGCGGTCTCCGTGTCGGGTTCGCCGGGGGAGGTATGACGCGCATCGGCACACCCGGCGAAGTTACCGAAAGCGAGATGGCGGCGAAGCTCGCGAACCTCGGTCCTGTCGACATCCTCGCAACCCATGTCCCGCCAGCCGTTCCCGCGCTCGCATGCGACGTCATCGGCGGTCGGGAGAAGGGATCGACGGCGATTCTCGAGTACATCGAGCGAATGCAGCCACCGTTCCACTACTTCGGAGACATCCACCAGCCACGCGCAACGACGTGGCGCCTGGGTTCGACGAGGTGCATCAACACCGGGTACTTCCGAGCGACCGGACGAGCGACCCGCCATGAGTGATGTCGATCTGGATCGACTTGCGGTGGCATATGCGCATCGGCCCCCATCCGACGCGTCGATCGAGCGCGCCGAACAGGCTGGGCTGCTTCTCGCACCCGGTGCACGGGTCCTCGACGTCGGAGGCGGCCCAGGGAACCACTCGGCGGTCTGGCAGCAACAGGGCCATCACCCGGTGCTTCTCGATCCGTCCAGGACGATGGTCACCGGGGCGAGAGACCGCGGACTCACGGGCGTGCGGGCCACAGCACAAGCCATGCCGTTTCGCTCTCGGAGCTTCGCCCTGGTCTGGTCCCACCTCTCGATCCACTACGGAGATTGGGAATCGTCGGTCGGCGAGGCGCTGAGAGTGGCCGACGAAGGTGGCAGGATCGAGATATGGACACTCGGAGCCGACCACTACGAGCACTCCTTCCTGACGAGTTGGTTCCCGTCGATCGCCATCATCGACGCTGGTCGATTCCCCGATCCAGACCTGGTGATGGGATACCTGAGAGATCGCGTGCAGTCGATCTCAGTCACCAATCCGATCGAGACCGTGGTCAAGACGGCCGGTGCATGGATACCTGCGATCGAGGCAGGATTCGTCTCCACGCTCCAACTCCTCTCGAACGAGGAACGCGCTCGTGGGATTCAGGCCATCCGGCAGCGCTATCCGGATCCTGCCGAGCAGATCGCATATGAACTCCGATTCACCCGGATCGTCGCGGACGGCGTTCGCTCCTGACCGTCCGCTCCGCCACGACCCGGGGCTTGGCTACGATTCGGTAACAACGAGACAAGGAGTGTCGATGGAGGGAACGGTTCAAACAATCGAAGTTGCCGCCTCGCAGCAGTTGGTCTACGAGATCGCTCTCGACCTCGAAACCTATCCGGACTGGGCCGGCGGAGTGAAATCCGTGGCTGTGACCGAAGAGGATGAGTACGGGCGGCCCACCGTTGCCGACTTCACCGTCGATGCCATGATCAAGGAGATCTCGTACACGCTCGACTACGACTTCGAGGTTGAGAACGGGTTCGCATGGACCGCGCGGCCCAACGACGACCTGACGCTGCTCGAAGGGACCTACACGTTCAACGTCATCGATGACGACAACACCGAGGTTGTCTATGCGCTTCGTGTCGAACCGAACTTCACGGTACCCGGTTTCCTCCGAAGGCAGGCGGAGAAACAGATCGTCGGTACGGCGTTGCGAGGTCTCAAGAAGCGAGCGGAAGAAGCCGGCTGATGCGTGTCATCCTCATCACCGGGAAAGGTGGTGTGGGCAAGACAACCGTTGCTGCAGCCACGGCGATTCGTGCCGCGGATCTCGGTCATCGGACGCTCGTCATGTCGACCGACCCCGCTCACTCGCTCGCAGACGCCTACCAGGTCCAACTCGGTGACACACCCACCAAGGTCATCGATGGGCTCAGCGCTCAACAGATCGACTCGCAACAGCGCCTCGAAGAGTCGTGGGGCGCCGTTCGCGACTATCTAACTGAGATCTTCGACTGGTCGGGCCTCAAAGGCATCGAAGCAGAAGAACTGACGGTGTTCCCCGGCATGGACGAACTTTTCTCGCTTGCGAGTGTCAAGGATCACGTTGAGTCGGGCGAGTACGACACGATCATCGTCGACTGCGCCCCGACCGCCGAGACGCTGCGACTGTTGAGCCTCCCCGAGGTTATGTCGTGGTATATGGAGAAGATGTTCCCCGTCGGGCGCAAGATGGCGAAGGTCGTTCGTCCCGTGATGTCCCGGGTCTCGTCGATGCCGATCGCCGACGAGCAGGTGTTCGACTCCGTCTCCCGGTTCTACGAACGCATCGACGGCATACGCGACATCCTCGGCGATCCCGAGATCACCTCGGCGCGTCTGGTAATGAACCCGGAGAAGATGGTGATCGCCGAGGCGCGCCGCACCTACACCTACCTCGGACTGTTCGGATACGCGGTTGACGCGGCGATCGTGAATCGTGTACTCCCCGATGTCGTCACCGACCCGTATTTCGAGCGGTGGAGGGAGATCCAGGCGACCCATCTCGAATCGGTCGAAGAAGGATTTGCCGACGTCGACATCCGGCGACTCCGTCTCTTCGACGAGGAGATGGTGGGCGTCGACCGACTCAGAGTCGTCGGAACGGAACTCTTCGGTGACACGGATCCAACAGAGCGGCTTTCGGAAGGTCGCCCGTTCCGCGTCGAAGACGACGGGGAGAACGTCGTGATGATTGTCGGGATGCCGTTCGCCGAGCACGATGACGTCGACATGATGCGTCATGAGCACGAATTGTTCGTCACGGTCGGCCCCTACCGGCGTTCCATCGTGCTGCCGGATTCTCTCCGACGCCGACACGTTCTGGGTGCCAAACTACATGAGGGTGAACTGCGAGTGACGTTTGGGATGGTGGAATGATGTGGGACCGATTCAAGGAACAGCGTCCGATTCAGAACGGACTCCGCCGCGCAGGAGTGCACATGGCCAAAGCCACCTATGAGGTTGCCGGCGGGGTCGCGGCCTTCGTCGACGAGATCGTCTCCGCCGTGCGCGAACCGGCCGACGACGAAGACGGTACGAGCGGCCCGACGAAGATCACGATCGAGTAGGGCTCGCTGCGCTCGCCGTACCCAGTACTGAGTATTGAGTACCGAGTACGGCGGCGACAGCCGGTCTAGAACTGTGCCCAGTCCAGGGTTTCCAGGGTGTCGGGGTCTGAGACCATCACTCCGCCGTCGGAGATGGTGATCAGGTTGCCGCCGATCAGGAGAGTGCGGCGGATGGGCATCCACCAGTCAGACCCGCTCTGATCGTGGGAGATGACACCGGCCTTTTGGATCCCGTCTTCGGTGACCGTCAGCACGAGCGCTCCGGTTGGGGGAGGCCCGTCCTTTGTCTCATCCCACCGCTGATACGGGAAGACCGTCAGACCCGATGATGGGTCATGGAGGAAAGCGTGGTGATCCCACTCCAACTCCGACTGGGCGCCCTTCATCGTGAACCGATCAGTCCTCTCCGGATCATCAGCATCCGACACGTCGAAGAGGGATGCTTGAAGACCGAGGGTGCGACCGTCCAGATCGGCATCCTGCCCGACACCGAGCAGGTGGTCACCAGCGATCGGATGCAGGTAGGCCGAGTAGCCGGGGATCTTCAGTTCGCCCTCGATGCTCGGATCCTCTGGATCCGAGAGATCGATGACGTAGAGCGGATCGACCTGCCGGAACGTCACGACGTACCCACGATCGGCGAAGAAGCGCACGGAGTAGATCCGCTCCCCGCGACCGAGTCCGTCGACGCTCCCGACCTTCACAAGTTCATCTCCGACCGTGTCGAGCACGGTGACCATCGACTCCGACTCGGGCCCGTCCCACCACTGCGGCGAATCGGTCGACGCAACACGCAGATAGCCGTCGTGCTCTGACATCGACCATTGGCTCAGCATGTATCCGGGCACTGCTCCCGATGCCCGATAGTTGGCACCGGACGGGGAGAGGGAGAACTTGTGGATCTGCGTCTTCACGCCCTCAGGGCGCTCTCCGCGCTCGAAGATCACCGGATCTTGCCATCGGGTCGTGGCGACATAGGTCGCGTCATCGGATGAGTACACGATGTCGCCGTCTGCGAAGACACCCGTCGAGTCGGCAACGTCGAGTGCGTCTGGGGCGAGCGTTACGAGCGAGAGTGTCGTGAACCCCGAGAACTCGTCCGGGTGGTGCATGCGATCGCAGGCGAGCAAGGTGCCCTCGTCGACGATTTCGTCTCTGCCTTCGTGGTCCGTGATGATGAAGTAGGGAAGCCAGTTCTCGATGGTTGAGTTCTCGATGATCTCCCGATTCTTCTCCTCGGCCTCCCGTTCGGAGCGGAGACCGCCGCCCTCGGGGTATGCCCATGCGAACCCGGTCGGCCCAGATGACACCACGAGGCGTACTGCGCCATCGACCATGCGAGACGAGACGTACCGACCGTCGATACGAAGGGTTCTTGCAAGTTCGGGATCGTCGAGATCGGAGATGTCGATCTCCGCCACGGTCAGAACCGGTGTGTACATCGGTGCGCTCACACCGTCCGTACCGATGACGTCCTCACGGAACGGGATGGCGTCGTAGCCGCCGTCTGCGATGGCGATCACCCGGTCACCGTCGAGGAAGAGATCCTGCGTCCAGAATCCGAGGTCGACGGACCCTTCGAGTGTCAGCCGATCTCCATCGATCCTGAGGACGTAGAGGGTACTTCCGCTCACTGCGACGATCCGGCTGCCGTCGGTCTTGACGAGGTCCGGTTCGTCGACGCCGGCCTCCTGAAGGTTCGTGCCGATCACGTCGCTCTTCTGGGGTCGTGTGGCGGTCGATGGGGCCGCGGAATCCAGAGTGCCGGCGGCCTCAGAGAACTCGGCGAATATCGGGTAGGCACCGTACCCGTCGAGACCGTACGGCCCGACACGCTCAAGTGCATGCTCGATCGTCCAGTCGAGCAGTTCGTCGCAAGCATCGAACGGCATCAGCGTTCGCGATGCTGATGGGTGAGGTCTCTCGACGACCGTTGTGGTCGTCACCTCCGGTGAAGCCGTCGGCTCTGCGGAGCCGGCGGGAAGGGCGCATGCGGACA